>JBAQGU010000384.1:0-3624 GCA_049287975.1 Roseiarcus sp. | reverse complement strand
AGCTTCACCCGTCGGTAGAGCGGCCACGTCGCGATCGCGATGACGGCCGCCCAGGCGAGAGCCGGAAGAAAACCCCGCAACGTATAGGCGCCGAGCGCAAACAGCACGGCCGCGAAGACCGCGCGGGCGATCCCTTGCCGCCGCGTGGCGACGTGATCGCGTGCGTCGCTCGGCAGCGTCGGTTCCGGCGGCGCTTCGACGGGAACAATGGTGTCATATCGCATGAGCAATCTCTTGGGGGGACCGACCCGCGAGCGCCTGGTCAGGGCCGTCGACCCGGTCCGCCAGACGCAATCGCGAACCAGCGGCCCAGACCGCGGCGCGGTAGCGGCCGCTCCACCATTATGGCACACCCGCTCCGTAGGAGCGAGACTCGGACGTTTCCGCGCCTATCGCTCGGCCGGGCCGACGAATATCGTATGTCGGAAACGCGTCTTCGATCGCAGGAGACGCCTACGGAGGGCAAGGTGCAGGCGCCGTTTCTTGTCGCAAGTCCTCGCAAGTCGCGAGCGCCGACCAGCGCCATCCGGCCGTGCGCCCCGCGAGCAAGCCTCGGTTAACGTGACCGACAGTGGGCTCAGTCCGGAGTTCATGGACGCGTTGCAACGCGAGGCGTTCGATTATTTCGTTCATGAGGCAAACCCGCGCAACGGACTGATCGCGGACAAGAATCAGCCGGGATCCCCGGCGAGCGTCGCGGCGGTGGGCTTCGCCCTCTCCTCCTATCCGGCCGGCGTGGAGCGCGGTTTTGTCAGTCGCGCGTTCGCCATCGAGCGAACCCTCGCGACCTTGCGGTTTTTTCACGGCAGCGATCAGAGCGCGGACGCCGACGCGACGGGCTACAAGGGTTTCTACTATCATTTTCTCGATATGGCCGATGGAAGGCGCGTCTGGAACTGCGAGCTTTCGACGATCGACTCGGCCCTCCTGCTGGCGGGCATGCTGACCGCCGCGGCGTATTTCTCCGGCGACGGCGCCGATGAGCGCGAAATTGGCGGGCTCGCCGATGCGCTCTACCGCCGCGCGGATTGGGACTGGGCTCGCAACGGCGGCGCGACGGTGACCCATGGCTGGAAGCCCGAGGACGGCTTCCTCCGCTTCCGCTGGGAGGGTTACGACGAGGCGATGATACTCTATCTGCTCGGCCTGGGCTCGCCGACGCATCCGCTGCCGGCGGAAAGCTACGTGGGGTGGACCGCCACTTACGAATGGAAAAAAATCTACGATCACGGGTTTCTATATTCGGGCCCGCTTTTCACCCACCAGTTCTCACACGTTCTGGATCGACTTTCGCGAAATTCAGGACGACTACATGCGCGGCAAGGGCAGCGACTATTTCGAGAACAGCCGCCGCGCGACCCACGTGCAGCGGCGATACGCGATCGAAAATCCCGCTGGATTCGCCGGCTATGGCGAAAACTGCTGGGGGATCAGCGCGAGTAATGGTCCTGGGCCGGCGACCCATATGATCAAGGGAACAGAACGCCGCTTTTTCGGCTACATGGCTCGCGGCGTCCCGGACGGTCCCGACGACGGAACCATCGCCCCGTCGGCGGTGGCCGCCTCGCTTCCTTTCGCGCCTGAAATCGTCGCGCCAGCGCTGCGATATTTCGCGACGCTCCGCCTGCGCGAGAGCGGCGTATGGTCTCGAGGCCGCTTTCAACGCCACGATCGCCGACCTCGCGAGTTCGCCGCGATTGTGGGTTTCGTCGGTTCACGTCGGCATCAGCCGGGGGCCGATCGTTCTGATGATCGAAAATTACCGCACCGGACTCATCTGGGGCCTGATGCGAGGATGCCCCTATGTCGTGGCCGGTCTGCGTCGAGCCGGCTTCTCCGGCGGTTGGCTGGAAACCCAGGCCGACGACTGACGTTCTCTGCCGTGGAACGGCCGCGCTCAGCGAGCGCGGCTACGAGTTTGGGAGGATTGCAATGACCACTGACGAACTCGCCTACATGAGCGCGGCGGCGATCGCGGATCACGTCCGCCGCCGCTTGTTGTCGCCCGTGGAGATCGTGGACGCCTGCATCGCGCGCATCGAACGCCGCAATCCAAGCCTCAACGCCTTCGTCTTCAAGGGCTTCGAGGACGCGCGAAAGGCGGCCAGAGCCGCCGAGCAGGCCGTCATGTCGGGCGCTGCGACCGGGCCGCTGCACGGCGTCCCCTCGGCGATCAAGGATCTGTTCGATTTCAAGCCCGGTTGGCCCTTCACGTTCGGCGGCGTCAGGGCGATGAAGGACTGCGTCGCCGACTGGCATTGCGTGTTCGCCGAACGCGTGGAGAAGGCCGGCGCCATCCTGCTCGGCAAGACCAACAGTCCGACGATGGGCCTGCGCGGCACGTGCGACAATTACCTGTTCGGCCCGACCCGCAATCCCTTCGACACGCGCAAGAACTCCGGCGGATCCTCGGGCGGCAGCGCCGCGGCGGTCGCCGACGGGCTCGTCCCGTTCGCCGAGGGAACGGACGCCGGCGGCTCGATCCGGATTCCCGCAGCGTGGTGCAACGTCGTCGGCTTCAAGGCCTCGTTCGGCCGGGTACCCGTCGTGATGCGGCCGAACGCGTTTGGCGGGATTGCGCCGTTCGTCTTCGAGGGGCCGATCAGCCGCTCGGTCGAGGACGCCGCGCTCGTTCTCTCGGTGCTTTCGGGATACGACGCCAAAGACCCGTTCAGCATCGAGGGAACCGAGGATTTCCCGGCCGCGACGCGCCGCTCCATAAAGGGCTGGAAGATCGCCTACACCCCGGATTTCGGCGTCTTCCCGGTCGAGCCGCGGATCCGGGCGGTCGTGGAGGAAGGACTACGCGTCTTCGCTGATGCGGGCGCCGCGGTCGAACACGTCGAACTCGGGTTGCGGCGGACCCAGCGCGAATTGAGCGACGCCTGGACCCGTCTGATGATGCCGCTGAATATCGCGGCGCTCGAAGGCATGAAAGGCTTTGGGATCGACCTCATGGGTGAGCACCGTGCGGATTTCCCGCCCGACTATCTCAGCCGGATCGACTCGGGGCGGTCTCTCTCGGCGATGGACATCGTGCGCGACCAGGCGATCCGCACCGAAGTCTACGACGCGATCCAGACCGTTCTTTCCACCCACGATCTCCTCGTCTCGCCGACGGTCGCCTGCATGCCGGTCGACAACGCGGCGGACGGCGACACCAAGGGACCGACGCAGGTCGACGGCGTGGAGGTCGATCCGCTGATCGGGTGGTGCCTGACGTACCTGACGAATTTCAGCGGTCACCCCACCGCTTCAATTCCAGCCGGCCTGAGCGAGGGCTTGCCAGTGGGCATGCAACTGATCGGGCGCCGCTACGCGGATGCGGATGTCCTCGCCGCCGCCGCGACGTTTGAGCGGCTGAAGCCTTGGCGGGGCCACTACGCTTTGTGCGAGGGGAGGATGGTCTGAGCAATGGCGATCCGGACATTCGTCGGAGGATAGAAACGCAGGCGCCGGTTTCAGTTCTGCATCGCGCGATTTCAAAGCGTTAGGCGCCTTTTTCTGCAACTTTCCAATTCCCGAGCCGCCCCCCGCCAGCCGCGCGCCCGTGTACCAGATGTTGTAGGTTCAAGGCTTCCGAGCCCATACCATTTCCCGGCGCGGATTCAATCTTTTCAAGGC
>JBAQGU010000383.1:0-2471 GCA_049287975.1 Roseiarcus sp. | reverse complement strand
CCCGCGGCGGCGAGCGCGTCGCGCATCAGGGCGACCTCGGTCAGATAGATCGTCGCCGACTTTATGATCATGACCAGCGGCCCGACGGGCGCGTCGAGTAGCTCGGCGACGTGGCGCTGCAGCTCGGCGAGTTGCACGAGGTTTCCGAATCCCTTCTTGCCGAAGTCGATGCTGTGGGCATAGACGACGATTTCGAGGCGGCCCGACCGCAGCCAGACATCCCAGCAGACTGACGCAGGGGATATAGCTCACGTCGGTCAAAGGTTCGAACGTCGTGATCGTGGCCCAACTCGCGCGCGGGTCGCGGCGCAACGTCTCGACGACGCCACCGATCTGGTTGCGGCCCGAACCCGCATAATCGAAGAGCCGGCTCGCGTAGCTTCTCGCGCCGCCGAGTTCGGCGACGCGCGAATGATCGGTGAAGTTGGCGCGCATCCAGGCGAGCCATTCCGGGCTTGCGTGCGCGGCGATCAGCGCATCGTTCGCATCGGGGCTCGCGATATCAAGAGTGACGAGCTCGACCTCCAGCAGAGGAAGACCGCCGAAGCTGCTTTCGGCGCCGTGAGCGAGAATCAGGCCTGCGACGTCGAGCCACGCCTCGCCCAGCGTTCGCGTCGCCAAAGTCGTTCCCCGACGCGCGGAGACGGCGGCCGGGACGCGCCGCGCTTCCGTGCTCGGCGGCTCGGAGCCGAACGTGCTCGCGCGGGCGGAACGTGCATCCATCATCGCGACCGTCGCAATTCGATTGAACTCGTCACTTCCCGCCTCCGCCAGCCAGGACGCGCGACAGCGCCATTCGCTTCGCGGCCTCGAGTATAACGGCAACGGGGCCGCGACGATAATCCCAGATCGGCTCGAGCGGAGGGGCGATCACAACCATCGCCGCGTTGGCTTCGAACAACAACACTCTTCCATCGGCAGCGAGCGCGAAGTCGACGCCAAAGTAATACGATCCTACTTCCGATCGGATTTCGTCGAGCGTCGCCATGGCGCGCTCGCCGAGCGCGGTCGGCATATTCTCGAGGAAACGCCGCTCCTCCTTCCGATGAGCCGCGTTGTCGGCCATCCCTGACGTAAAATAGTGCACCTTCCAAAGGTGCGAGATCGCCAGATGGAGCGGGAACGTTTTCCCATCGATAAACATGACGCGATATTTCCGCGCCAGGCCATCCGGTCCGCGCGCGTCGAGATATTCGATCGCCATCAGTTCGTCGCCCGGCAGGCTGTCCAGAGCGGCGGCCAGGGTTTACGGCGAGGGGCGTCGCCGCCTCACAGCTCTGTTATTGGACGTTTCCGCGGAGGCAGCCTATTCCCCTTTGCTGAGGCGGTCATTGGCGGGTTCGTGAAGAGCCGCTCAATCGGGAGAGAATAGATGCGAACGATGAAAATCGAGGGTGTTCTCTCGGTCATGGCTTTGCTCGCCCTGGTCGGATTTCCTGGCCGGGCCAATGCGACGGTGATCATCAAGACGTTTCAGGTCGCGATCTGCGTCACCGGGGAAAAACATCCTGACGCCTGCAAGAAAGTCACCGCAGACGGTCGTGTCGTCGTCAGCGACGAGGCTATGGAGTGGCTGGACGGCAAGATCGGCGAGGGCGCCACGATCGAGGCGGTCACCAACAAGGCCGCTGCGCCGTCCTCGGGCGGCGGCCAGGGTCATCGTCATCATCACGAAGACACCCAACAATAGCGGACGCAAACCCGCGCTCGGCGACGGCGCGGAATAAACGCTTCGATCATGATACGTGTTTTTCGCGCATGCCCGCTCCCGAACAGTCGGGTTCTCGGCGGCTCGTCTCGGATCAATTCTACAATCGTCTGGCGTGCCGAATTCCCTGGTGGTAGGGAAAAATGCAGGGAATTTCGCCGATTCAGCCGCTTTTTGCAAAAATCCGTCTCGAAAACATCTGCAAATTCAGCTGTTTGCGACATGAATTCCATACGCAGGGTAGCAGGGAAGTATTTTGCGCGAGCAGGGAAGCAATTCGGCCTTTGGACCGCCTTGTCACTTAATTAGACTGTCTCACCCACGGGTGCAGTCCACGGAGCAGGGAATTTGGCGCAAAATCGATCCACGCACCCGACCTATCCCATTTCAAAGCGCACCTACATTGTGGATAAGACAATAATCAATCGCCATGCACGGGATTGAATCGTGCGTCCAGGGGTCGAGGTTTGCGGGATAATCACCGAGGGCGCCGCCTGGATGCCCGGCTCGAGGCCGGCATGAGGGCCCAAGGCAGCTTGCTGCCGGGAACGCTGGCGCTCTCCGCACCCCTCACCCGGCCTCTCTCCCGCAAGAGTGCGGGGAGAGGGATGGCAAATATTGGCCGCGACGCCGGGCCGGCGCACAGGCAAGGCCTGTCGGCAGTGTCCGGTGCAACCGGAATGATTCCTGACATTTTGAACCGGGATGATTGTTGACACTATTCTTCCTTTGTTCCCGCCGTTTCGCCCCGCCGCGTACGCGG
>JBAQGU010000382.1:0-5480 GCA_049287975.1 Roseiarcus sp. | reverse complement strand
GCCGGATGGCGTCGATCGCGGAATCCGTGGGCGCTTCGCTATCCTCGTTCGACCATATCTCGGCGCGCATGGAACTCCTGACGGGAACGTCCCGAGCGGCATGACCCGCCTTCTGGCTAAACACGTTTGCCGAGACTTAACAGACAAAAAAGGTTTCGACGTCAAAATGGCGGAATAGAGACCCGAGCACTGTCCTCCGATCGCGCCGCCGTTCGGCTGCGGAGGCGAAGGGTGAACTTCGCGTGGACGCACATTTCCCCCACAGTTTTCCCGACGTCGCGCCGCCGACGCACTCTACCGCCTGCGCGTCCAATCTGGCGCTGAAGGCCGCCGCCCTGGATGCGACAGGAATCGCGTTTGAAATTTGCGAAGCGGCCGGACCCGTCGCTTTCGCCAATGAGATGGGCCGGCACTGCTTCCGTGACGCATCGCCCGACGCTCCCGACCGCGAGGAAATCTCAACGGACGGGCGCACGATGCTGGTCGAACGCGCCAGTTTCTCATTCGGCGGTCGCGCCTGGCGGGTCAGCGCGGCCGTCGATATCGACGCGCAGCGTCGACTCCAGGACGAACTGTTTCAGCGCGCCTACTTCGATCGGCTGACAGGGCTGCCCAATCGCGAACTCTGCGACCGCGCGATCAGCGAACTGATGCGAACGACCCCCAAGGGACAGGGTTTCGCCGTCGCCATCCTCGATATCGTCAAATTCAGCCAGATCAACGCGTACCACGGAAACAGCGTCGGCGACGAGCTGCTGACCAGGATCGCCGAGCGGATAACCGGGGAACTGGGCGCGGACCAGATGCTGGCCAGATCGGGCGGGGACGAGTTCACTCTGCTGTTGCCCGGCGGCGAGGACCCGAAAGACCAACTGGCCGTGGCCGAGCGGGTCGTCGCGCGTGTCGCCGACCCTTATTACGTCGACGGAACGGAGGTCTTCACCTCGGCCTTGGCCGGCGTCAGCCTGTGGCCGCGCGACGATTCGACGGCCGAGGGTCTGCGGCAGAAGGCGTTGGCCGCGCTAGCCGAGACCAAACGCACGGCCGGGTCCGGCGCTCGTCTGTATCAACCCGACCTGGACCGCGCGGAATTGAGCCGAGCGCGGATAGAGATGGGTTTGCGCGCAGCCATTCGCGACCGCCGCATCGGTTGCGCGTTCCAGCCCAAAATGGATTTTCGCGCCTGCATCGTCGACGGCCTGGAAGTCCTGATGCGTTGGCGCGACGAAGAGGGCCGCTGGCATTCCCCGGGCCAGTTTCTCGATCTGGCCCACAAAGTCGGCCTGACGAACGACATAACGCGCCTCGTGTTCGAGGAGACGATCGCTTCGCTCGACGCCATCGGCTCGGCCTTCCGTCCGGGCTTGCCGGTCGGTTTCAACGTCTCGGCCAAACAGGCCGGCGATACCCGCTTCATGCGCGGCTTCGCCGACAAGCTCGCCGCGAGCGGCCAGGCGCATCGTTTCGTCATCGAATTGACGGAAGAAGCGTTTCTGCCCGCGAGCCAGTTCCAGGCGCGCGTGTTGCCGATGTTGCGCGAGATCGGTGTGAAAATCTCGATCGACGATTTCGGCTCGGGGTACTCGTCGCTGGCGACCCTGGCCGACATCACCGCGGACGAAGTCAAGGTCGACCGCTCGCTGGTCGTCGGAATCGATCGACGGCCGCGCAACCAGTGTCTGTTGCGCGCGATCGAATCGATAGGATCGGCGTTGGGCACCGAGGTCATGGTGGAAGGCGTCGAAACCGCTGAGGAACTCGCCTATTTGCGGGATTTCACCCAAATCCGAGTGGCGCAGGGCTATTTCTTCTCGCGGCCGATCACGCTCTCGGAAATCGCCGGCGGCGCGGAAGACCGCGGCGTCCGCGCGAGCGGTCTTTCTGGCGTTCTCGGCCGCGATCGGCCGACCGTGCATTCGCGAACGGCCGAGCGCCGCCTCCCATAGCTCTCGATCGCGACGGACCGGGACGGATTTGCGGGCGTCGGCGATGTCTTAGATACGCTCGCCGACCGCGTCCGGGCGCGCGCGAAAATGTAACCGCGCTCGCTGAGCGCGGCGGTCGTAGAGCGCCTCGCCTTCCGAGTGCCGACCAAGCTGAACCCACGCGGTCGGCGTGACCACGTCCATAGAGGCGCGCTCGCCAAACGCTGGTGGCGGCCTGGAGGCCTGCGTCGCGGCCGAGGGCGCGCCGGGGCGAGGCGGTTCGTCGAAGGAGCGGGACGAGGCGGCAAGTTCGGGAGTGAGCCCTCCCAGCGTGGATTTTCTGGTTTTGTGACTTTTCAAGGCTTTGCGAGGCGGAATATTTTCCTCCTCGTTCGTAGGGGCGATGAATCGTCGCCGACGGCACTGCTTTGCGGGACGCGCTCCGGGACTGAGGCTGCCGATCGGACACGGTCCGGCCGCGCGTATGTGAACTACATCTTGTGGGTTCGAGGCTTCCGAGGCCATACCATTTCCGGGCGCGGATTCAATCTTTTCAAGCCCTTGCGGCGCCATTTCCGGGCAGGCGAGAGACCGGAGCGGCGAGTGCAGGGGGGCGAGGCGACCCGGCGGCGAGATTCTTTCCGCGTTTTCTGAGTTTTCAAAGCTTTGCGAGGCCCAAAATTTCCCCCCTCGTTCATCGGCGGCGCATTCGCCAACTTCCGACGAAGCTCGTCCGCGCCGCTGTGCCTGGTGCAGAGGCCGGCTGTCGGACGGGACTTGCGGGAACGCTCGGCCATGGCGGTTTCCTGGAGTGGCGAAGGGCATTCGAACAACATACCACCATTTTGTTTCTCAGAAAGAAAAAACTCGAAAATCTCGAATGCAGCTCATCTCGCCAAGACTCTGCCCTAAGTCCGCATCTCCGAAGCAGACGTTCGGGCGAGGGGCTGGATCGGCTGTGGGGAAAGCGGCCCGTCGCTCAGAATACCCGCAGCGGCGGAGTCATTGTCGTGCGTGGGCATTTTCGGGTTATCATATCGCCGTTCCAGGCCGCCGCGACGCCTTCGCGCCACATGCTCAACGCCGCGGCGCCCAGTTCGCCTGGTCCGGAGGCCCTCGCGATGGATTTTTCGGCTTACGAGTTCTCGTCGTTGCAGGAAGGTCAGTTCACGCTGCACCGGGGTCTCAGCGACCGCCTGGAGCCGATCCTTCTGGTCGCTTGCTCGGACGAATACCCCTCGCCTAGCTCCCTGCAGCGCCTCGAGCATGAACACGCTCTCAGAGCCAACCTCGACGCCAAGTGGGCGGCGCGGCCCGTCGAGCTTGTTCGTCGCGAGGGTCGGCTGATCTTGGTGCTCGAAGACCCCGGGGGCGAGCCGCTGGAGCGAATGCTTGATCGTTCGATGGACGTGTCGCAGCTCCTGCGTATCGCGGTCCCGCTTGCGTCCGTGATCGGACGGATGCACGCACAGGGGCTGATCCACAAGGACCTCAAGCCGGCGAACATCCTCGTGGACGCCGCAGCCGGCGGTGTGAAGCTGACGGGTTTCGGCATTGCGTCGCGCCTGCCGCGCGAACGCCAAGCCCCGGGACCGCCTGAGGAAATCGCGGGGACGCTCGCCTACATGCCGCCCGAGCAGACCGGCCGCATGAATCGGTCGGTCGATTCCCGCAGCGATCTCTATGCCTGCGGGGTAACCCTTTACGAGATGCTCACGGGAGTGTTGCCGTTCTCGGCAGCCGACCCCATGGAATTGATACATTGCCACATCGCCCGGCAGCCGATGCCGCCCAGCGAGCGATTGAACGGAGTTCCCGCTTCGCTCTCGGCTATCGTGATGAAGTTGCTAGCCAAATCCGCGGAGGATCGTTATCAGACCGCGGCGGGCCTGGAAGCGGACCTGCGGCGCTGCCAAGCGCAATGGGAGGCGCACGGTCGTATCGAGCCGTTCCCGCTGCGCACGCGAGATACCTCGGACCGTCTGCTGCTCCCGGAGCGGCTATACGGAAGGGAGCGCGACATTGACGCGCTGCTCGCAGCCTTCGATCGCGTAGTGGCGGATGGCGCGACGGAACTCGTGTTGGTCTCCGGCTATTCCGGCATCGGCAAGTCTTCGGTGGTCAATGAGCTTCACAAGGTGCTCGTTCCGCCGCGAGGCCTGTTCGCGGCCGGCAAGTTCGATCAGTACAAGCGCGACATTCCTTACGCCACCCTCGCGCAGGCATTCCAGACCCTGGTGCGCAACATCCTGGGCAAAGGCGAGGTCGAGCTGGACGAGTGGCGAGGCGCGCTGCGGGAAGCCTTGGGCGCGAATGGCAGCCTGATCGTCAATCTCGTCCCCGAACTGGAACTGGTGATCGGGAAGCAGCCGCCTGTCGCCGATCTGCCGCCACAGGATGCGAAGAACCGCTTCCAGATGGTTTTCCGGCGTTTCTTCAGCGTGTTCGCGCGCAAGGAACATCCGCTCGCGCTGTTCCTTGATGATTTGCAATGGTTGGACGCAGCGACGCTCGATCTCATCGAGCACCTGACCACACAGTCGGAGGTGCAGCATCTGCTGCTGGTTGGGGCCTACCGGGACAATGAGGTCGGCCCCTCGCACCCGCTGCTGCGGATGCTGGAAGCGATCCGCGGTGTGGGACTGCGGGTTCAGGAAATCGCGCTTGCGCCGCTCGGATACGACGATGTCGTCAAGCTCGTCTCCGAAGGCCTGCATTGCGGGCCGGAGCGCGCTCGACCGTTGGCGCGTCTCGTGTACGAGAAAACCGGAGGCAATCCGTTCTTCGCGATCCAATTCATCACTGGGTTGTACGAAGAGGGGCTGCTCGCCTTCGACCCCGTCGCGCCGGGCTGGCAATGGGACATGGATCGCATCCGCGCGAGGGGTTACACCGACAACGTGGTGGATCTCATGGTGGAGAAGCTGAAGCGGCTTTCCGCTTCCACGCAGGAAGCCCTGAAACAGCTTGCCTGCCTGGGCGCCATCGCCGAGATCGCCATCCTGGCCCTGGTTCAAAGGGACACCGAGGAGGCGATTCATACGGCGCTCTGGGAAGCCGTCCACGCCGGGCTCGTCCTTCGCGAGGACAGCGCCTACAAGTTCCTGCACGACCGGATTCAGCAGGCGGCATATTCGTTGATCCTCGACGAGCACCGTGCCGACATCCACCTGCGCATCGGCCGTGCGATGCTGGCGAGCATGTCGGCGGGCGTGCTCGCCGAGCATCTGTTCGATGTCGCCAATCAACTCAATCGGGGCGCTGGGCGGCTGATCGACCGGGACGAGAAAGTGCAGGCGGCGACGATCAACCTGCGTGCGGGGCGAAGGGCCAAGGCGTCAGCGGCCTATGCGTCGGCGTGCGTGTATCTGACGGCCGGCATGGCCGCGCTCGACGACAGCGACTGGGGCAGCCAGTACGAACTCATGTTCAGCCTGTGGCTCGAGCGCGCGGAATGCGCGTTTCTGACCGGCGACTTTGACCAGGCCGAGCGACTGATCGCGCAGTTACTTCAACGCGGGGCGTCGAAGTTTGACCTCGCGGCCGTCTACCGAC
>JBAQGU010000381.1:0-5312 GCA_049287975.1 Roseiarcus sp. | reverse complement strand
ATCGAACTCTCACCGTTTCCGGGGCGCGGTTTTCGGGACCGTTTGTCCACCTTGGACGCCACCCTCCAAATTGGCGCGCTCGGCAGGCTTCGATCCTGCGACCTCTCGGTTCGGAACCGAGTGCTCTGTCCCGCTGAGCTACGAGCGCAATAAACCCATCCTGACGAAGGAAACAAGCCGATCGTCGGCGAGGATCGTCGGACCCTTCCCGGTCTTGTCGTCGAGCGCCTGAAAGAGCGCGGTCAAGAGGTTGTCCAAATCACAAGACGTCGGATTGATGAACGTGACCGACAATTCAACATCGGTCTTGATCGTATCCGCACGCCCGGCGGCTTTCCAAGCTTCCCAGAGGGCTATCCGGTAGAGCTTGAGCATTTCTCTGTGTGCGCGCCGGTGCGGCGCGTCATGAATGTACATGCGAAGGATGATCGGGGAAACCTTATCGTCGCATTCGAGAATTGTCCTCATTCGCGAGCCTTGTGGTAAGGGCTATCAGAGTTGAACTGATGTCAATCCGTTATGAGCGGATGGCTCTCACCGTTGAGCTAAGCCCCCGAAAATGGCGGTCTCGACGGGTATCGATCCCGTGTTCTGCCCTTGACAGGGGCGCGGTCTACCTTTGACTTACGAGACCAGATTTGGTGCGTCTCCGAGGACTTGAACCCCGACTTGACAGGCTCTCGACCTGCTTCCTCTGCCGTTGGGATAGAGACGCAAATGGTAGGCCGTCGGAGATTTGAACTCCGGTCTCAGCGCTCGAGAGGCGCGCGCACTCACCGCTATGCTAACGGTCCAAGATAGCTGGCGAACCCCGGAGGTTACGATCCTCTTGCGGACGGCTTAAAAGGCCGTTGCCTCACCACGCTGCTTTACGCTCGGGGTCCATTTGACCCCGTTTATGATCGTCGCCCATGAGCTTGATCCTTTGTTGGTAGTCCATAGCGGTTTCGATCCGCTGTCTGCCGCTTATCGGGCGACGGCTCTCCTATTGAGCTAATGGACCATGATTGGTAGGCGGCGAGAATTTCGAAATTCCGACCTGATGTTTGTAGGACACCCGCTCTTCCTCTGAGCTAGCCGCCCGCGAACTGGTGCGCCAAGGGCGATTTGAACGCCCACTGAACCGGGTTTGAGCCGGACTCCTCTGCCGTTGGGATACTGGCGTGTAGCCGTCGCGAGATTCGAACACGCACTGAGGAGGGTTTGAACCTCTCGCCTCTGCCCTAGGGCTAGAGGGCCGAAACTGGTAGGCGACCGGAGATTCGAACTCCGAACACATGCGTTCTAAGCGCATTGTCTCTGCCGTTGGACTAGTCGTCCATGGTGCTTTCACGTGGCTTCGATCCACGCGCCTCCGAGATACCAACTCGGTGCTCTGCCGAATGAGCTATGACAGCGATCGGAGCCCACGCGACGAGTTGAACGCCGCTATCCGATGTACGAAACCGGCGCATCGCCGCCAATGCTTCGTGGGCCGAAATTTGGAGCGGCGTCGGTGAGTCGGACACCGTTCCTCCCGCTTACGAAGCGAGGCTTCACCGGCAAAGTTTACGCAGCCTTGCAAAATCGGCCGCCACGGAAACCGCGTCGCTGCGGCCGAGCCAGAGGGAACGCTCGAGTCTCGTTGGCCCGAGGGCCTTCGTTGGGAGTCGAAGTAACGAGACCTGTCACCACCCGGGACCCTCCGAGCCGGCCATTTGCGGCATTGGCTTCCGGGGGAAGATCGAGCCTCGACGGCCCCTAAGGGCCTACGGTGTCAAACGAAGGAGCGAGGTTCTTCACCACCCGGAACTATGCGCCGCGCATTCGCGGCTTTGGCTTCAGGGGGAACGGCTGCGCCTCGTCGGCCCGAAGGCCTCCGACCTCAACGAAGTAACGAGGCGCATCACCACCCGGGAAGCGGCGCAGCGATATCGCGGCGAATTCATATTTGTCTGTCGCGGCGCTCTATGACGCGCCGCCTAGCGAACCCTTGTTTGGTTCGCCCTGCCATCGGTATCCGGCTTTCGCCTCGTTCCCTCCGACAGGCCCCGCGCTTCTGGGCGCGCGCTTTCGCGCGAGTCCCGGGATCCGGGTCTCCCGTTCCGGCCGAAGCCGAAAGAATTCGATGACGAGCGGCCCAGGAGGCATAAAAAAACCCTCCGGAGCAGCGCTCGGGAGGGTCCGTTGGTACGGATTTTCGATCTCATATCAGACGAGATCGCTCCCATGAGTCGCGCTGGCGCTCGAGAACGGCGCATGGCCGTTCAGATTTTCGACTGTCAGATCGCATTGGCGTCGCATCGCGCAACTCGCATCAGGCGTCGGGACCATCCCCGAACGAGGCGGGTCTCTAGTTGGTTTGGTTTTGATTGTCAACAGCCAATCAACGAAATCACAATCTCGCCGCGATGTCGGGCTCAGGTGTGGCGACGAAGGCACAGCGTTGCCTCTGCTCTCGCGAGAGGGCGGGATGCGCTACCCCGTCAGTTCCGTATTTTACCGTATTATAACTGTAATGACTATTTGACTGCAGTCTCCGTCTCCTTCGGCCGAGGCGAAAATTATCCTGGCTGCAAACCCTTGAAAATGCACAAAACCGGAAAATCCGAGGGCGCCGCCCACTCGGTCAGGGAGCGGGGGCGCGCCCGAGCCGAGCGCCCTACCCCGTGACCTCCAGCGCGAGGCGCCCGCTCACGACGTCGCCGTATTCGGTGACCGCCTCGACAACGACGCGATGCGCGCCGACATCGAGATCGTGGGGCAATCGCGCGGTCCAGATATGCGAGGAGATCTCGGCTTTGATCCAGGGCTTCTTGGTCGCCTCGTTGCGCGCGTACAAGTCCTCGACGAACGGGTCGGGCATCCGGCGCGGCGACATCTCGATCGGCGCGCTGTTGCCGATGCGCATCGTCACCTTCGTCTTCGGGCCGCCATCGAAGACGTTGGCGACCAGCGTCGCCGCGCCGAGCGTCGCGCGGCCGATCGGTGAGCCGTTGAGCTGGCCGGGGCGGAACTGGTACTTGATCTCGCGATTGGCGGCGTGGAACTGGCTTTCGATCGACAGCCGGATCTGGCGGCCGTTCGGCTCCTTGGCAGGCACGAACCGCGTCTTGTAGGCGTTGCCGTCGACGCTGAGGATATGGAAGCCGTTCGGCGAGCCGTCGCGGCTGTCGGCGTACGCGACTCCGCGATGATCGTAGGGCCCGCTCCACCAGGAGCCGCAAACGGCGGTCATCACATGATGATGATGCGGCGCCGCGCCCTTCCAGCCGTCGGCGGCGTCGAAATAATGATGCTCGGTCGTGTGGGTGTGGCCCGAGAAGCTGACGGTATAGCGCCGTCCTTCAAACAGCGCGAAGAGTTCGTCGCGGCTGGCCTTCTCGATCGAGCTGGCGTGGACGGGCATGTCCATATAAGTGCGCAGCGGAATGTGCAGCACCATCACGATCAGCGTATCCGGCGGCGTATGCGTGAGCACGTTGCGCACGAACTCGAGCTGCGTCGCGTCCAGCCGTCCCTCGTAGACGCCCTCGCCATGCGGCCTGGTCTTGTCGGTCCCGAGGTAGTCGACGTCGTCGAGCATCAGGAACAGCGTCTGCGAATAAAAGAACGCATAATAGTTCGGCCCGAACACGCGCTTGAAGGTCTCGCGGCTACGCTGCCGGTCCGGCGCCTCGAAGTTGAGGTCGTGATTGCCGCCGACGTTCCACCAGGGGAGGCCGATCGTGCCGATGATCGCATTGTAACGATCGTAGAGCGAGAGATCGTCGAACATGATGTCGCCGGACGTGAGGCCGAACTGGGCTTTCGTCCCCGCGAGCGCCTCGATCACGTCCTCGCGAATGAAATCCACCTCTACGTCCGATTCGGGCTGCGGATCCGTGAACAACACGACCTCGAACGCGGTCGGCTCGTCCAGCCGCCGCAGCGCGAAATCGACCGAGGCGGGCAGCGGGCCCGTCGGCGGCACGCCCGCGAAGGTCAGGTTCAGCGAGGCGGGCGATCCGTCGGGCTGATGTAAGCGATAGAAGCGCGGCAAGTTGGTCGCGGGATCGACCGGCGGCATGAAGCCCACCGGCTTGATGACGAAGATCACCGCTTCCTCGGGGAGCGGCAGCGTGTAGCGACCATCGGCGTCGGTGACTGCGATGTCCTTGCCGTTGGAAACGAGCACGCCAGCGAGACCCGGGTTGCCCCGGCTGGGCTTGCCCGAGCCGTCCTTGTCCTCGAACACGAGACCCGAAACCGTCGCGGTGTCGGCGCGCGTGGCGCCCGGCGCCGTCAGAGCCGCCGCGACGCCGCCTGCCGCTACAAGGAGCGCGTCGCGTCGAGAGAATTCCCATTTCGCATTAGTCATAGTTCGGCTCCTTGATTACGTTCGGTGTCACGGGAACACGGCGGGATGAAACGCTTATGAAGCTCAGCCTCGGCGACGCGTCCTCTTTCCGCCAAGCGTTCCACATGATCTCAGTCGCCGCGCCGGCCGTGACGCTCTAGGGCGCGAGGCGCTCGGGGAAAGGACGAGATTGAGGCAGGCCCAGCGTGCGCCGGGGGCGATCAGACCATCAAAATCGAGGAAGTAGGCCGCGTCTCCAGATTTCGTGGAACGGTCGTTGTTTGATATTGCATATCGATTGCAAAAATTCAAAAATTTGAAACCCAAATGGAAGCCTATGGGTCCGCGCGCCTTCGCACGGGGCGGCGGATATTGAGGCCGCCCTTCCGTTCGAACTCATTCGGGGCCATGATGGGGCCGATTGCGGTTGCATCGCGATCCCAGAAATCGGAGCGAATAGAGGCGCAGGATGGCTGCGGATACACAGGGAGCGAATCCCCGAACTCACCTTTCCTTCCGCTTTCGCGGCGAAACCCGCACGCTGGACGGTTTTGCGCCGCGGACGACGCTGCTCGATTGGCTGCGCGAGGAGGCGGGCGCGACGGGGACCAAGGAGGGCTGCGGCGAGGGCGACTGCGGCGCCTGCACGGTGGTGCTTTCCCATTTTCGAGGCGGCGAGCTCACCTACGAGCCGGTCAATGCGTGCATTCTGCTGCTCGGGCAGGTCGACGGCGCTGAATTGCTAACCGTCGAGGACCTCGCCGAGGGCCAGACGCTGCACCCCGTGCAGCAGGCGATGGTCGATTTCCACGGTTCGCAATGCGGCTTCTGCACGCCCGGCATCGTGATGAGCCTGTTCGCGCACTATCATCGCGGCGCGCCGGCGACGCGCGAGAGCGTCAACGAGGCGCTCGCGGGCAACCTCTGCCGCTGCACCGGCTACAAGCCGATCATCGAGGCGGCGCTGGCGACCTGCGACGGCGCGCCGGCGGAC
>JBAQGU010000380.1:0-12248 GCA_049287975.1 Roseiarcus sp. | reverse complement strand
GGTTTAATCTTCGTGGTCGCGGCCATTCTCGCTTGCAGTTCGGTTCTGGCTCCCAACGAATTGGCGAGGGGCGCGTTGGACGTGATAGCGATTCTCTCAGGAATTGTTTGCGTGGGCCTCGGCGAGGGCGTCTAGAAGCGGCGGCGCGTTTGTCGCGTTTATCCCAAGCAATCGTGCGTCGACGCCTGAGCAACCGAGGCCCGGGTGTGAGCGGAACCTTTGCTCCTTCTGCGAATTTACGGATCAAAACCTACCGCAGAGGAACAGCAACATGAAGATCGCTCAGATTGCGCCCTTGATGGAAAGTGTGCCCCCGAGGCTTTACGGGGGAACAGAGCGCGTAGTCTCCCATCTTTGCGAAGCGCTCGTGAGAAAAGGCCACGAAGTGACCCTTTTCGCGAGTGGCGATTCGATCACTTCCGCCGACCTGGTTCCCTGCACGACGGAGGCGATACGCTTGAATCCCGCGATCAAGGATTATGTTCCGCATTATATGATCATGCTAGACAAGGTCCGCCGAATCGCGCGCCGCTTCGACGTCCTCCACTTCCATATCGACGCGTTCCATATGCCGTTGTTTCGCGACGTCGGCGCCAAGACGCTGACGACCCTGCACGGGCGGCAGGACCTGCCCGACATGCTTCCGCTCTATCGCGCCTTTCTGCACATGCCGCTCGTCTCCATTTCGGACGCGCAACGCGCTCCAATTCCCGATGCGAATTTTGCCAAAACGATTTATCATGGACTGCCGCTCGATCTATATGCGCCGAGCTATGACGCGCGCGGGGGGTACTTGGCTTTTCTCGGACGCATTTCCCCCGAGAAGCGCCCGGATCGGGCGATCGCCATTGCGACGGCGCTTGGCTTGCCGCTCAAGATAGCGGCGAAAGTCGACAAGCCGGACGAGGCTTATTTTCGCGAAGTCGTCGTTCCCTTGCTGGACCGGCCAGGGGTGGAATTTGTCGGCGAGATAAATGACCTCGAAAAAGCCAAGTTCCTCGGCGAAGCGCTCGCCCTACTGTTTCCGATCGACTGGCCGGAGCCGTTTGGACTGGTGATGATCGAAGCCATGGCCTGCGCAACCCCCGTGCTGGCGTTTCGTCGCGGATCTGTTGCCGAAATCGTCGATGACGGGGTGACAGGACGGGTCGTCGACACAGTCGACGAGGCGATCCGGCTGCTGCCCGAGGTCATTCGACTGGATCGCCAAGCGGTGCGCCGTCGTTTCGAAGAGCGTTTCAGCGCGTCACGCATGGCGAACGACTATGTGGAGGTCTACCGGAAACTCCATCGAAACGCCGGCGTTCGGGCCCCGACGACGGCCGTCGCAGTCACCGCCATTCAGGGCCTCAATGACATCGAGCGACATGCTACGTAAGGCGGAAGAGCCTGAGACCAGTACTTCCGATCGCAAGACAGAGACTGCAGCGGAGCCGTTCTATATCGCGTCGCGCGGCCCGTCCGCGCGGCCGCGACGCACGCTGAAGTATGCCGATACGTTCGCCGTATTCGACAGTCACGGCGATATGGGCGCGTCGGCGGGAGGCCCTGACGGGCTGTTCGACCATGACACCCGCTACCTCTCGCGATTAGAACTACTCATCAACGGCATGCAGCCGCTCGTGCTCGGCTCCAGCGTCCGGGACGACAACCTTACGCTGACCGTCGACCTCACCAATCCCGACCTCTTTCAGGATGGCCGGATCGTTCTTGCGCGCGACACTATTCACATCGTTCGCACAACCTATCTTTGGAACAACGCCGCGCATCAGCGACTTGCGATCGTCAATCACGGGGCGGCGACCGAGGCGTTCCGATTGGCGTTTACGTTCGGTAATGATTTTGCCGACCTGTTCGAAGTTCGCGGAGAAAAACGCGCCCGCCGCGGCCAATTGAAAGAAACGGTAACCGACCGGGGCCACGTCGATTTCGAATATTTCGGGCTCGACGGCGTCACGCGGCGAACGGCGCTCGTATTTGACCCGCCGCCGAGCGCTCTTGTCGCCAGCGCCGCGACTTATCACCTGAATTGCAAGCCGGGCCAGTCATTACACCTTTTCCTCACTGCTGAATGTTTTGGAAAGCGGCCCCCCGAGCGGATCAGCTTTTTCAAAGGTCTGACGGCCGCCAATCGCGATCGCCGTTCCTGCTCACAGTTCGCAGCTTCGATCGAGACATCGAACGATGTGCTCAACGAAGCGCTGTGCCGCGCGATGGCGGACCTGCGAATGCTCATAACGGAGACCCCACAGGGGTTCTATCCCTACGCCGGCATACCCTGGTACTCCACGACTTTCGGGCGTGACGGAATCATAACGGCGCTCCAGATGCTGTGGTGCGATCCGCTCATCGCCAAGGGAGTGCTGAAGCGTCTCGCTACCTATCAGGCGACCACTTTCGATGCGGCCGCGGACGCGGAGCCGGGCAAGATCTTGCACGAGATGCGTGGCGGCGAGATGGCCACGCTCAAGGAGGTGCCGTTCGGCCTCTACTATGGCTCGGTCGATTCGACGCCGCTGTTCATAATTTTGGCGGGTCTCTATGTCGAACGAACGGGCGACGAAGCGACTTTGCTCGAGCTATGGCCATCGGTCGTGAAGGCGCTGGAGTGGATGGATACTTCGGGGGATCCCGATGGCGACGGCTTCCTGGAATACGGGAGCGGGGCTAGCCAGGGCCTGAAACATGGACTGCGGAATCAGGGCTGGAAGGATTCCTTTGATGCCGTGTTCCACGCCGATGGCGCGCTGGCCAAGGGACCCATCGCACTCTGCGAGGTGCAAGGCTACGCGTACGCCGCGAAACGACTGGCGGCGCAATGCGCAAGGCGGCTGGGTCACGATGCAGCCGCCGAAAGCCTCGATCAGGCCGCGGCCGGGCTGGCAGTCAGGTTCGAGGAAGCATTTTGGAGCGAAGACCTGGGTCTTTATGTGTTGGCGCTCGACGGCGAAAAACGACCGTGCAAGGTGCGATCTTCAAATGCGGGGCAACTGCTGTGGACCGGCATCGCGTCGTCCGACCGGGCGGGGCGCGTCGCCGCGGCGATGGTTTCCGCGGATTTCTTCTCCGGATGGGGCATACGAACAATAGCCAAGAACGAGCCCCGCTATAATCCGATGTCGTATCATAATGGCTCGATCTGGCCCCACGACAATGCCCTCATCGCCTCCGGCCTGTCTCGTCGCGGCTTAAAAAAGCATGCGGCGAAGGTCTTCGAGGCGACCTTCGCCGCCGCCACTTATATGGAATTGCGCCGGCTGCCGGAATTGTATTGCGGTTTTCGTAGCCGGCGGGGAGCCGGTCCGACCCTATATCCGGTCGCCTGCTCGCCGCAGGCCTGGGCCAGCGGTTCGTTGTTCATGATGATTGAAGCCGCACTCGGGCTCGAGTTCGACCCGCCAGCCAGAACGATACGGTTCCGCAATCCGCATCTGCCCGCGTCGTTCGATCAAATCGTATTGCGAGGACTAGGAATTGGCGACGCCAGGGTGGACGTCGAACTGAGGCGGACCGGCGCCAACGTCTCGATGCGCGTTGTGCGAAACAGGGGCGCCGCCCAGGTTTCGATGGTCGTGACGACGGGATAGGGCGTCGACCGGGCGCGCTCTTTCCCCCCGCGGGGGGAAAGGAGTTTACGTCATCCCCGCGCAGAAGCGAACAGTTGCCGGAGGCTTTGCAGAAGCCGAGGTTGCTCGCGCGTTTCTCCCAACGCGTTGAGAAAGGTTTCGGCCCAGAGATCGATGTCGTTGGTCGCCAGATGTTCGAACATTGCCTTGTGTCGCTCTCTTCGCTCCTCGATCGGCATATCCAGCGCCTGCTCGATCGCCGCCGCGACGGCTTCGGGTTCGTAAGGATTGACGATGATGGCGCCGTCCAGTTCATGGGCGGCGCCCGCGAATTGTGAA
Source organism: Roseiarcus sp. (assembly GCA_049287975.1). Classification (GTDB taxonomy): domain Bacteria; phylum Pseudomonadota; class Alphaproteobacteria; order Rhizobiales; family Beijerinckiaceae; genus Roseiarcus. The sequence continues at coordinate 8,343 of JBAQGU010000380.1, read as the reverse complement.
AGAATGAGGACGCCGGGATTTTCCGTATCTTGAGCGGCGACGTATTCCTTCGCGACGAGATTCAGTCCGTCCCGTAAAGGTGTGACCAGGCCGACGTCTGCAGAACGATAAAGTCCCGCGAGCGAGGCCCGCGAGTAGGATTTGTTGATGTATCGAATGGGAGTCCAACCGGGGTCGCCATATCTGCCGTTGATCTTGCCGACCAGTGTGCTCACCTCCTCGTCCATCGCGATATATTCGGGAACCTCGACCCGGCTCTTCGGCGTGACTTGCAGGAAGGTCACCTTGCCGCGCCAAGTTGGAAATTTCTCGAGAAACTTACCGAGCGCCTGCATGCGATTGGGGATCCCCTTCGAATAGTCGAGGCGGTCGACCCCGAGGATGAGGCGGTTGCCATGAAGGCTCTGGCGCAGGTCCTCGACCAGCGGCGACCTCACGGAATTGCGCGCGGCCCGGGCGTAGACCGCGGTGGCTATAGCGACGGGGAACGCGCGCACGCGCACCCTGCGACGATCGAACTCAAACAGTCCCGGCGCTCGTTGAATGGCGCCCGGCAAGCCGGAAAAATAGCGACTGAGATTGTCGGCGTCCTGCTCGGTTTGCAATCCCACCAAGTCGCAATAGCTCAGCGCGCCCACGGTCTCCTCATGGTGGGGAAGAGCTTTGAGCACGTCCGGCGGCGGACAGGGAATATGCAGGAAGAAGCCGATAGGATTGTTATGACCCCGCTTCCGCAATTCCTGCGCTATGGGCAGGAGATGATAATCGTGAACCCAGATGACGTCCTCGGGCGCAATGAATTTCGATAGCGCGTCGGCGAAATGTCCGTTGACCCGCTGATAGCCGCTGAGATCCACCGAGGTGAACTCGGCCAGGTCGACCCGGTAGTGGAGCGCCGGCCAAAGCACGCGATTGGCGAAGCCGTTGTAATATTCCTCGAAGTCGGTCTTCGAGAGATCGATCGTGATATAGGTCCGGCGTCTGCGCTCGATCACGTTAGGGGGCGGCAACTCGTCGTCGTCGCTGACGTTTCCGCTCCAACCAAACCATACCCCTTCGCGTTGCTTCAAGGCGGCGTTGACGGCCACCGTTAGGCCGCCCGCCTGACGCGGCCCGCCATCGGGCACATTGACCCGATTCGAGACCAGAATTAGACGAGGCGCCATGCATCCTCCCATTTGACAGAGAGCCGCGTCGCCGAATCGATAATAGCGGCCATGGAATACGTTTGCGGAATATTTCCCCACAGTTGGCCTGTCTTCGGGTGCAAGTCTTCGGAGAGCAAACCGTAGATGTTGCGCCTTCCGAGCAGTTCGATGAACTTCTCCCGCGCCTTGTCGCGCTCGCCTATCGAGGCGAGCGCGTCGATAAGCCAGAAACTGCAAACGATGAATGCGGTCTCAGGTAAACCGAAATCGTCTTTGCCGACGTAACGCATGGTGAGGCCATCGCGCTCGAGGTGGCGGCTGACCGCCTCGCAGGTTCGCAAAAATCGCGGGTCGTTCGCTTTCACCAGCCCGAGTTCCGCGAGCAACAACACGCTCGCGTCGAGGTCGTCGTCGTCGAGAGCCCCGGTGAACGCGCCCTTCTCCTCCCGCCACGAGCGCGAGATGATCGTCTCGCGCAAGCTGTCCGCCCGGGAGCGCCACAATTCCGCCCGCTCACAAATCTCCAACCGCATCGCGATCCGCGCGAGACGGTCGCACGCCGCCCAGCAGAGCGCAGCCGAATGGGTATGAATGCGCTGGCGGCCGCGATATTCCCAAATCCCGGCGTCCGGAGTCAGCGCGACTTGAAATGCTTTTTCGCCGAGCGGCTCGAGGCGGTCGAACAGCGCCTTGTCGCCCATCCGCACCAAGCGATGATCGATGAACATCTGCGTCGCCGCAAGGATCGCGCTGCCGTAGACATCGTGCTGGATCTGCTCGACGGCGAGATTGCCGACGCGAACCGGTCCTTGTCCGAGGAAGCCCGCGAGATCGGGCGCGATACGCTCGTCCAGCGGTTCGCCGGGCACGATCGAATGAACCGGTTTGAGCGGTGTGTTCAAGTCCGACGCGACCGTCATGATATAGTTGAGGTAGGCTTCCATCGTCTCGGTGGCGCCAACCTTGTTGAGCGCCTGGACGACGAAGTAGGCGTCCCGGAGCCAGCAAAATCGATAATCCCAGTTCCTCCCGCTGTTCGGCGCCTCGGGAACGGACGTCGTGTGGGCGGCGACGATGGCGCCCGTTTCCTCGAAATTGCAGAGCTTGAGAGTTATCGCCGCGCGGGTCACCGCGTCCTGCCATTCGAACGGGATCGCGAGCGAGCGCACCCAATCGAGCCAGAAACGCCGCGTGTATTCTTCGAACTCCTGGCCGGTGCCTTCCAGGGCGCTGCGAAAGGGTTCGTCGGAGCCAAAAAACAGCGTCAATGGCCGCGCGAGCGTGAATGTGGTTTCTTGGGTTATGTAGGATAACGGCGCGTCAGTGCTCAATCGCATAACCGTTCCGCCGCTGTGGTAGCGGATATGGTTGGAGCCGACGGTCCAATCCGAGATCGCTCGACCATAGTCTTCCGTCGGGCGGACGCGGATCGCGATGCGGGGCAAGCCGGCGAGGGGCACGACGCGCCTGACGAGTTGCGGCGGATGAAACATCCGCTCATAACGCCAAAACCGCGGCGCGAAATCCGTAATGCGCACCCGGCCGCCGTGGATATCTTCCAGCTCCGTTTCGACGATCGCTGTGTTGTGGACGTAGCCTGAACTGACGCGGCTGAGATCCGCCAAAGCGACGTCGGAAAAGCCCTTTTCCTGCTCGCCGCTGACCAGGCGGCTGAAAACGGGGTTGGAATCGAAGCGGGGAAAGCACCACCATACCAGACGGGCGCTCGAATCGACGAGGGCCGCCACCCGGCAATTGCCGATGAGTGCGAGATCGAGCGGCTGCCTGCGCAGCTCGAATGCGTCAGACGGCTTGGACGCATTCATCGAGCCAACCTCTCGAGCCAAGCCAACACGGCCTTTGGACGTGAGAACCCGCCGGAAACGCCTGATAATTCAGTGCCGACAGAGTAGGCGACGCCCCCGAGTTCGGTTACTTTGTCGACGCCCGGCTGATCCACCGCATCGTCTGCCACAAAGATCGGCATTCGCCCTGCGAAAGGCTGGCGAGTCATGAAACGTTCGATCGCCCCGCCCTTGTCGAAGCCGGGAACCTTGATCTCGTACACGAGATGTCCGGGGGAGAGCTCCAGTTTCACGTCGGTTCGCTGACGAAGGAAACTTTGCAGCGCGGCGCGAATTTCGATCGCGCTCGTATTTGCAAAGCGGTAGTGAACCGCGAAACTGAAGCGCTTATTCTCGGCAAACGCGCCTGGAAAATTGGCGATCAGATTTTGGAGGTCCTCCCAGACCTCATTAGGCAAGTGCTTTTGCGACAAGGTCGTAATTGCGCCTCCCGGCTCGAACCGAATCTCGCCACCATGCACGCCGCTGGCTCTGAGCTTCAAAGGCGCGAACAGCCCATCCAACTGCTCGATCGGCCGTCCGCTCACAAAGGCGAGCGCGCCGCCAAGGCGTCCGTCGAGCGAGGCGAGCGAATCGATCAGTCCATTTGACACCCGGACGGAGTCAGGTGTGGGAGCAAAATCTACGATGGTTCCATCCACATCCAGAAACAAGCCGACAGCGTCAGCCCCGAATTGCGCCGCGTCTGGCTCATTCATCAACATGCCCCCTGGTTTCGTGATTGTGTGGAGAACAACACGACACTCACTCGGACTAAACGCCCGAGCGAAGCGAACGGTTCCCACTCTGCGGCATTTCGTCTGGCTAGATCCGGACTGCCGAGGCCTCCCGAACCGCCACCATACAGTGGGCAATTTCAACGCGAGCGATGGCATCCGGTTCCCGCCGCCCGGTAATCTACTCGATTCCTGAGGTCGGCGTCCACCGGTTCCGCGATCGGGAGAATTTCGCGGCCGCGCACAACCAAGCCCGCATCAGCCAGCGGGGGGGAGCGACGTCGACTCCATCGGCACTGCCGCGTTGTCGCCGAGCGATGGCTTGCCGCCGACCACGCTCGCCCGGATGAACTCGATCGCAATCAGGACCGGATTGGAGGGGGCGTCCCAATATTCGCCGCTCTTCGGGGTGAAAGTCAGAAGCACCGCGTTCGGATCGGACGGCCCCTCGGGAAAATACGCGTCATGGGCCCGCCCCCATAATTCTCGAACGGTCTCGCGGTCTTCGGTCAGGGCGATCACGCCGGACAACGAGATGAAGGTATTCGTCGAGACATCGCCGAAGCACAGACACGCGTTAGGGTTTGCGGCAATTTCTTCCGGCTTGTGGGTGGAACGCGCCGTAACGAAGACAATGGCGTTTTCGTGTGGCCGCGCGATGCCGCGCATCGGGCGCGCACGAAGGTGCGGCCCGTCGCAAGTCGTCATCATGCAGGTCGAAATCCGTTCGATGTTCTTCCAGATGAAGGACAACTGCTCGGTCTCCGACCGCTTCGAGTTCGAAGCTGACATTTTCTCGTTCATCGTGCTTCCGGTTTGCGAAGGGCATCCACTCATTTCGCATCTTCTCGATCAAAAGGGCGGGAGGGACGCAATGCTCTCGCCGCGCGAGCCGCCCGGCGCCGGCAGGGGAGTTCCCCGGAACCGAACCGCGTACAAAAAAATGTTGGGTCGACGTGCAACCGTTTCGGGTCTGTCGCGTTGTCTTCGCATGGCGCATCCAGTCCCCCCCAAGTGATGCGCTCCGACTCAACCGCGATGGTCCCCCGCTGTCGCGGTTGTTTTTTGTTCAGCCGAGCGCGCCTGACCACGCAGAAACAGCCCACAGCACCCGGGATGTCGCAGGCCGCTCGTCGTTGATCGAGGACGCGCCCCTCGGCGGTTGGGCAGCCACGGAATATACGCGGGTCGATGAAGCGCAAATCAGCCTGCGCTCCTCGCAATTTTGGGCGGCGAGGCTTTTTGATCGAAGAACAAGGCCTGACTTATCACGGCCTTGACCATCTCGTGACGGAAAGGCTTTGAAATCAGGAAGGTGGGCTCGGGACGCTCGCCGGTCAGCAGGCGCTCGGGATAGGCGGTGATGAAAATTACCGGAACCCGGAACGAGTCGAGGATTTCATGAACCGCGTTTATTCCCGAACTGCCGTCCGCCAATTGCACGTCGGCCAGAATCAATCCGGGGCGTCGTCGTCGCACCGCCGCCAACGCCTCTCCATGCGTGCGCGCCACTTCAGTGACGCGATGGCCCAGGGACTCGACAAGCGCCTCGATATCCATGGCGATTATCGGTTCGTCCTCGACAATGAGGACGTCGGTAGCAATCTGATGAGAAATCTCGACGGCCGCGTTGTGAAGCAGGTCCTCCGCTTCTTTGGGTGTGCAGCCTAGCGCCTGGGCGATCTGCTCGGTGCTAAATCCCTCGATGGCGCTGAGGACGAAGGCAACTCGTGAGCGAGGAGTCAGCGCTTCAAGTCTCTGCAGACCGGCGCTCGCCGGTCTGGTGGGTTGCAGCCTGTTGTCCTCATCCTCGCGGCCGCCGGCGCTGAAAGCGACCGAGCCCCACACGCGAAGAAAAACTTGGTAGAGTGCGACCCTCGGCTCCAGATCCTTGCGTAGAGAGTGGGTATCGGCCACGATCGCTTCCAGCGTCGCCAGAGCGTAGGCGTCGCCGGACGTCTGAGCGCCGCTCACAGCGCGCGCAAAACGCCGCAGATACGGCAGATGCGGAGCGATTGAACTTGAAATTGTCATATTCCCCCTCTCGGCGGTTTGCATGTATTTCGTCCGTCCCACCGCGGCAAACGTTCGACTCGGTCAAAAGTTCCCGAAGAGAGAACATTTTACGCCCAGCGGGAACATTTTAGATGCGCCTACGTTTCGCAAATGGTCGGGCGCGTCTTTCGTACGGTAACGTACGCATCGGGGCACAATCTCGTCCGGGCTGACTCCATTGGGAGGAGCATTCGGTTGAAAGGTTCGAGTCGCCGCAGGCGGCTGGGGAGAAAGGATTGGAAGCTCCGAACAACCCAGGTCCTGCCCGACACGTTGGGGAGCAAGCGCCGAATAGGCTCGAGCGGGCGCCGGTCGGGAAGTTGAGGCCCACCGTGGGCGTCGTCCTCGCGCATGTGCCCACACGCGGCATTTTGCTGGCTGTCGCCCTGCTCACGATCTTGATCGGCGCCCTGGGCGAGTCCGCAATTTGGGAGAATTGGCTGAGACCCGGCTCCGCGTTGGCCGTGGTACTGATTGTCGCGCTCTCGTTGTTCGTCATTGTGTTGGTTTGGAGCGGGCGACTTTTGAGGCTGCGCACCACGCAGAGAGATCAAGCGACGGAGGCGCTGGCGGAAAGTGAGGCGCGCCTGCGGCTCGCTCAGTCCGCGGCCAATATCGCTACGATCGATTGGGACTTCGTGACGGACCGAGCTATCTGGAGCTCGAATTTCGAGCAGGTGTTCGGCCTTCCGCGCGACGCGCTCGCCGGTCCGTCGTCTTACGAAGCGATCCTGGCGTTCGTCCATCCCGACGACAAGCCGAACGTCGACGCAATGCTGCTCCGGCTGCTCAAATCCGGGGGCGCCTTCAGTGAGGAGTTCCGCATCGTCAAGCCGGATGGGGCGGTCAGTTGGATAGCCACCCGTGGTGAGGTGATTTGCGATCAGAAAGGACGGCCCCGCCGACTCATCGGCTCGAATTTCGACATTACCGAGCAACGCGTAGGCGAAGAACGCCTGAAAAGGAGTCTTTCCATTATCGCTCTCGCGATCGAAGCCGGAGAAACCGGCGTCTGGACAAGCGACCTCGCCGCGCGAACGAGCGTCTGCGACGAGCGGGCTTGCGCGATCTTCGATTGGCCGGACCAGGGCGGCAGCATCGCTTTTGAGGCTCTGAGGGAGCGCATCCATCCCGGCGATCGCGAACGCACCGCTGTTGTGATCGTCGCGGCATTGAAATCGGGGGAAAATTTCACGCTCGAATGTCGCATCCTCCGTCGCGACGGCGTGGTGAGATGGGTCAGCATTCGCGGCAAGGCCGAGCACGATGCGAATACCGGTTTGGCGACGACGATGGCGGGCATCGTTTTGGACGTCACCGAAAGGCGGGACCGCGAAACCCACCTTCAGGGACTTTTGCGCGAGCTTTCTCATCGCTCGAAGAACCTGCTGGCGGTCATTCAGGCGATGGCTCGGCAGACTGCGACGGGTTCCTCTTCGGTGGCCGATTTCCAAGAACGGTTTGCCGCGCGGCTACAGGCGCTCGCCGCATCGCAGGATCTGCTCGTGGCCGCCGATTGGCATGGCGCGTCGATGACGGACATCGCGCACTCTCAGATCGATTATTTTACCGATCCCATCGCCACGCGCATAAAGATCGTGGGGTCGCCTCTGCTGTTGCGGCCGGATGCGGCGCAAAACATCGGGCTTGCGCTCCACGAGTTGTCGGCGAACGCCGTGAAATATGGCGCCCTCGCCAACGCGACCGGAACGGTGGACCTCAGCTGGAACATTCCGCCGGGAGAGACCGGGGCGCGCCAACTCCGAATTGTCTGGCGCGAGAGCGGCGGCCCGCTCGTCGAGAAGCCGAAGGCCCGCGGCTTCGGCCGCGCCGTAATCGAGCGGGTCGTCGCGCAAGCTCTGGACGGCCAGGCCGCGGTCGATTTCGAACCCTCCGGTTTGACCTGGACCTTGAACATCCCGGATCGCCACATTCTCTCGCAGGGGTAGCGCCTTGCGGCGTGGGCTCTGGCGGCCGATTGGCGATCGCTTTTCCCGCATTGTCGGCGCCGAATGAGCCGCGCAGGGGGTAACGCGACCGATTCGCTCAAATTCGATATTTCGCGGTGACGGGCTTGAAGCCATCCGGGTCGAAAACCTTGGATTGAGAGGGGTTTAACCAAATAAATTAGTCTCCGGTGAGCCTCGCGCGGCCCAACGTCCGCCAGACGCGACACTTCTCGCCAGGAGAAATCGAACCATGACATCGGCTCCAACGCCGGGCTCGCGCGGGGTGCTACGGCTCGAGGCGCCCGACGGGCGCGCTGATGAACTTCGCCGCGTGGTGCTGGTCGCTCGCGACCGCATCGTCATCGCGCGCAGCGTCGCGGGGGTCTTCATGCAAATCCTGCTGGCGCCGAGCGCCTATTGCGGGGTCCTGTTGCGGCTCGTCAGCCTAGACGAGGCCGGCTTCCATTACGAAATCAGTCTCGTGCATCACGACCCCGACTTTGACGTGCTGCTCGCGCGGTTCGACGACGAAAGAGAAGCCAATGTGGAATGGGATTTGTGGTCGCGCTTCCTCGAACTGCCCACGCTGGTCGAGCGGGTCGAAGGCGCC
>JBAQGU010000379.1:0-2371 GCA_049287975.1 Roseiarcus sp. | reverse complement strand
GCGTAGGCTGTGTCTCTTCGTCGAGATGCACGATCCAGGTCGTGTCGGATATTTGCGAGTGCAAGAGCGCGTAATGCAGCGCTCTTGCTTTGAAGCGAGAATTGTTGGGCGTCACGTATTCACGCGGGACGACGATGACGCGTACATCGATGTCATCGTGGGGCAGAAGGACGACGCCCCTGCACTCGTCGATCACGACCTCGATGAGGTACGGCGCCAAGGGCGTTTTGGCCATTTCGCCTTGGCAACGGCGAATCGTGTTCAGGACTACGTCGATGTTCTTTCCTGACGTGACGATGCGCCAGCAGATCATCCTCGTGATCGGTGATGCGTCGTCGAGGTCGGTTGGAAATTGGTAGAGAAGCGTGCCGATCAGCCCGAGAGATCCGGGCAGCAATGCGCCGAGCCAAAGCAGACTCCCCCATGAGACAGTTTTTTCGAGGAGTGTGCGTGGCGGCGCGGCGGCTGGCGCCAGCCAATGTGACGCGAGCAGAATCGCGACCATGAAAGCCATAAAGGCTATGACGCGCGTCCGATGCCCGGTCAACCAACCAAAGCGCCAATCTCGAACGGGTTCGCACCCAATCGCCGCGCCGCCAAATTCTTGCCTGAGGTTGACTTCGCGCACGCAAGGCTCCCGGATTGCCCAACTGGGGCCTTGATCTCGGCCCACGTCCTCCGAAAGTCAAATTGCCCCAGATTTATATGTTCCTCGCGCGGCGATGTTTCGACGCCGCCGGCTACGTACACGGATCATTCGAATTGGGGATAGAGCCTCTCGAACTCGGTCCTGGCGTTTTCGCTAGTGAATTGCCAGTCGGCCTCGGCGTGGCGCTTGTTTCGATGCAGAGATTCAGAAAAACGCGGGCGACCAGCTGAGCTAGAGCGTCGCGTCGTCAACGTCGCGCCAAAATGAACATTCTGGGATAGTGGACGAGCACTTTGCCGTCGGGTTGCACCGGATAGGCGTTCGCCAGCTCGGCGGCGCAACGCTCGAGAAAATTCCGACGCGCGGCGCCTTCGAGCGGCCGCAGGAAAGGCTCCAGGCTGGTGGCTTTCATCCACTCCATCACAGCAGGCACGCCGTCGAGGGGATAGACGTAGTTGGTCTCCCAAATTTCGAGCGCGGCGCATCGCGGAATCAGTCTCGCGTAGAGACCTTCGACAGTCTCGTTGAAGGGTCTCGATTTGGCGATCGGCAGAAGCTTTTTCGCCCAGGGTCCATCGGCGGCGAGCATCCGCACGAGCACGCGGTTCGGCTCATGTAAATTGTTCGGAATCTGAACCGCAAGACGCCCGCCATCCTCGAGGAGCGAGAGCAGTCTCGGCAGAAAGGGGCGCAGACGCGGCCAATTCTGCAAAGTCAAGTTCGAGAAGATCAAGTCGAATGGCTCGGTCGGGTTCCAGCGGCCAATGTCGGATTTGTCAAATTGAATTTCCGGCAGGCTTGCTTTCGCCCGTTCGAGCATCTCTTCAGAATCGTCCACTCCGACGATCTTTGCGTCGCAAAAGCGCCGGGCCAGGAGGGCGGTGACGTGACCGGGTCCGCAGCCCAGATCGGCGATTCTGCGAGGCTTTGAATCCGGAATTCGGTTCAACAGATCGACCGCCGCCCGCGTGCGATGCTGCTGGATCAGACGGGAGTTGGAATTTTCCGTTTCAACATGCGCGCCCATTAGGCGCCTCGCGGCCGCGACGGCCCATATTTGGTTTCGGATTGCTGCGAGGCACCGAGTTGGACGGAACGGCGGCTTCGGGATGGCGCTTCCCGATCAACCGGAAGTCGCCGCCGGCCTGGCAGGCGAGGCGGAGGCGCTGATGAGCTTCTGGGCGCAGAGGTCGGCCACGCCCCCGATGGGCTGTTTTACCCAAGGCATATTCGCCCAGCCGCCCTTGTCGATGAAATCACTGCGATCCCAGCTCTCGGTATGCTGGAGGGCGGCGAGTTTGGTAGAGGCGTCCGGCGCGGCGTCGAATCGGCTGACGCAATAGGCCGCCGCGAGTTGCGCTTTGGCGTCTTGCGCGGCTTGTGCGGACATCGCCGCCGCTGTCCCGCGTGTAACCCATCCGCCAAAGGCAAATCCGACGATCCACGTGGCAGCGACGCATCCCACGCAGGACCAAAACCAAAGGCCTTTCGACGGGCGATAGTCCGACCAGCGGGTTCCTAGACTCGAGGTGTTTTCCACCCTATCCTCCTTTTGCAGTTTGTCGCGCGTGACGTTTGCCGGGTCGCTTGGCAACGAGAACTGTTGCTGATGCTGCAAGACGCCCAGTCGGACGAAATCATTGTGAGGTCATATGGGCACATCGGTCCTGTGCGGAGCATTGCGGATTTATTAAGAATCGTTAAGCTCGCGGGCGGAGTCGA
>JBAQGU010000378.1:0-5723 GCA_049287975.1 Roseiarcus sp. | reverse complement strand
ATCACGGTCGACGCGGGCGCCGCGAGGGCGCTGGCGAGCGGCAAAAGCCTGTTGCCGGCGGGCGTGACGCGCATCGAAGGCGCCTTCGCTCGCGGCGATTGCGTCGCGATCCGCGACGAGCGCGGCGCCGAACTCGGGCGCGGCCTGATCGCCTACGATGCCCTGCACGCCGAACGCATCCGCGGCCGCAATTCCCGCGACATCGCCCACATTCTGGGGACGCCGGGCCGCGCGGAGATGATCCATCGCGACGATATGGCCCTGGGGGGATGGTGAGTGGTAACGGGCAGGGGATGACGGGCTTGGGATCGTGGGCGGGACGGCGTGCAGCCGTAGTCGCGTGAGTCGTTGAAAATGAGGTGATGACTCAGAAACGTCAGTGTCATGCCCGCGAAAGCGGGCATCCAGACTTGGCCGCACGTGCCGGGGCCCTGGATTCCCGCTTACGCGGGAATGACACAACGTTAAAGAACCTCATTTTGAATGACGCGCCTCACTAGTCGAAAAGCTGCGGGCGCGGCGGGGATGCGGCAACTCGACGTCGGCGTGGCCGGCGCGCCGCAGAAACCGCCTCACGTTCGTCCTGCCGCGCCGCGGCACTCAAAACTGCGCCGACCACGACTTCAGGCGCGCGTTCACCTCTTCCTGCGAGAAATACTCCGGGTCGAAATCCTCCCCGGCCCATTCCAGTAATTCCCGGTTCGAGGGCTTGTCTGGCGTCGCCAGCGCGGCGATCAACCCGTCGTAGCCCGGCGGTCCGCCGCAATCCTCGGGCGGACAGGCCCGTGCTCCGTCGACGCAGGCCGGCGCCCGCGGACTGCCGGGCGGGGGCGCCTTCTTTTCGATCAGCACCGCATGGTCCCAATTGTCGCCGAAATCGTAGGTGTAGCCGAAGCGCGTAATTCCCTCGCGCATGAGTTTCTGGATCGTCATCTGGTCTTCGTTCTCACCGTCTTCCAGCCATTCGGGATCGCCGTATTGGAGGCCGCCGATTTCGAAAGCGTGCATGTGGCCGCCATCCCAGCCCATCGCCGCCTGAATGAGCATGCTGAGTTGGCCGAGGTTCATCGAGTCGGGCACTCGCAACCTGCGCCAGATCGGCGGCCTGATATCGTTCAGCGTCACCTTGATATGAACCAGCGTCGGCGTCTTGGTCGCAGACTTCGGCATGGGGCGGAATCCGTGCAGTGAGTCGGGCGACGATAGTGGCGGCGAATCGCGCGCCGGGCAACCCCGCTCCCTTCCCCCGCGCGTGCGGGAGAAGGGAGCGCCAAAGGGCATCGAAGACGCCCGTCTTCGACGGGCTATGGCGCCGGATGAGGGTCGTCGCAATTTCCAAGCCCCTCACCCCAACCCTCTCCCGCGAGAGCGGGAGAGGGGGTCGGCTTACCGCACCAGCACGTTGCGGAACTGCCAGGGATCGGTCTCGTCGATGTCCTCCGGGAACAGGCCGGGACGATCGGTCAGCGGGGTCCAGTCGGTGTAGACGCCGACTACGGGGCCGAGATAGGGCATTTGCACTTCGAGGCAGCGCCTGTAGTCCATCTCGTCGGCCTCGACGATGCCGGCGAGCGGATTCTCCAGCGCCCAGACCATGCCGGCGAGCACCGCGGAGGTTACCTGCATGCCGGTCGCATTCTGATACGGCGCGAGTTCGCGCGTCTCCTCGACGGAAAGCTGCGAGCCGTACCAGTAGGCGTTGCGCGCGTGGCCGTAGAGCAGCACGCCGAGCTCGTCGACGCCGTCCAGTATGTCCGCCTCGCCGAGGATACGATGCTCCGGCTGGATCCTGCCGGCGCGTCCGAACAGTTCGTGCAGCGAGAGCACCGCGTCGTCGCAGGGGTGATAGGCGTAATGGCAGGTCGGGCGATAGATCGCCTCGCCCGCATCATTGCGATGGGTGAAATAGTCCGCGATCGAGATCGACTCGTTGTGGGTCACGAGGAAGCCGAACTGCGCCCGCGGCGTCGGCGTCCATGAGCGAACACGGGTGTTCGCGCCGGGCTGATTGAGATAAATCGCCGCGCCGCAACCGTCTTTGTGATAGCCGGCGTTGGCGGGCGCCCATTTCTCATGCGTGCCCCAGCCGAGCTCGGCGGGTTGCATGCCCTCGGAGAGAAAGCCCTCCACCGACCACGTGTTGACGAACACATCGCGCGGTTTGGGGGTCTTGGCGCGCTGCGTGTCGCGCTCGGCGATGTGAATGCCCTTGACGCCGAGGCGATGCGCCAGCCGGCCCCATTGCTCGCGCGTCGTCGGCCCCGGAGTCGTATCGCCGAGGTTGGCGGCCAGATTGATCAGCGCCTGTTTGACAAACCACGAGACCATGCCCGGATTGGCGCCGCAGCAGGAGATGGCGGTCGCGCCGCCGGGGTTTGCGCGGCGCTCGGCGACCACGGTCTCGCGCAGCGCATAATTCGTGCGCGACTCGTTGCCCCGCGACCTGTCGAAATAGAAGCCCGGCCAGGGCTCGACGACGGTATCGATGTAGAGCGCGCCAATCTCGCGGCAGAAACGCATGATGTCGAGCGAGGAGGTGTCGACGGAGAGATTGACGCAGAAGCCTTGGGCCCCGCCGGCCTGCAGAAACGTGCCGAGCACTTCGCGATAATTGTCGCGCGTGATCGCCAGATGCACGAATTTGATGCCGCGCTCGTCGAGAAGCTTCCGGTCGGAATCGTCGGGATCGATGACGACGAAGTGTCGCTTGTCATAGTCGAAATGCCGCTCGATCAGCGGCAGCGTGCCCCGGCCGATTGAACCGAACCCGATCATCACGATGGCGCCTTCGATCCTTCCGTGACGAGGTCCGTTCGGCATCAGAAAATCTCTCCGGGAGGGGCGCGAGGCGCGCTTTTGCCGGGGTTAAAGCCATGCCGGCCGCGGGCCGTCAATAGCGCGAGTGCGGCCGCAACGTCGCAAAAACGTCATGTGGCGAGGGCGTGCGATGCGACTGTTGCGGTCGCGGATTGACATCTTCGCCGCCCCGTGGTTTTGACCGTTTCGCTCGCGCTCCTCCAACGCGACCGGGTTTCGGCCATGCCTCGCGCAACTCTAAAACGGCAAACCCAAATTCTCGCCGCTCGCAAGAGCGGGTGAGTTTTTAGGCGCGCCGGGGTCCCGGTTCCTCCACTTGGCGTCGAGGATGCGGCCCACGCGGGCGAGGCGAGGAAACCCCCTCCTACAAGGATTGCTCACATGTCTGGCTTCAAGGTCGCCGTCGTCGGCGCCACCGGCAATGTCGGCCGTGAAATGCTCGCCATTCTCGCGGAGCGCCAGTTTCCGGTATCGGAAGTCGTTGCGCTCGCCTCCTCCCAGTCGATCGGCAGGGAAGTCTCGTTCGGCGACAGAACGCTGAAGTGCAAGGCGCTGGATCACTACGACTTTTCCGCGACCGACATCTGTCTGATGTCGGCGGGCGGGGCCGTATCGAAGGAATGGTCGCCGCGGATCGGCAAGCAAGGCTGTCTCGTCATCGACAATTCCTCGACCTGGCGGTTGGACCCCGACGTGCCGCTGGTCGTGCCGGAGGTCAACGCCGAAGCCGCCAAGGGCTTCAGCCGCAAGTACATCATCGCCAATCCGAACTGCTCGACGGCGCAACTCGTCGTCGCGCTGAAGCCGTTGCATGATTTCGCCAAGATCAAGCGTGTGGTCGTATCGACCTATCAATCGGTGTCCGGCGCCGGCAAGGACGCGATGGACGAATTGTTCTCGCAGACGCGCGCGGTGTTCGTCTCCGATCCCGTCGAGGCGAAGAAGTTTCCGAAGCGCATCGCCTTCAACGTGATTCCGCACATCGACGTCTTCATGGACGACGGCTCGACCAAGGAAGAGTGGAAGATGGTTGCGGAGACGAAGAAGATCCTCGATCCCAAGATCAAGCTGACGGCGACCTGCGTGCGAGTGCCGGTGTTCATCGGCCATTCGGAGGCGGTCAACATCGAATTCGAGAATCCGATCACCGCCGACGAGGCCCGCGAAATCCTGCGCGAGGCGCCGGGTTGCCTGGTGATCGACCGGCGCGAGCCGGGCGGCTACATCACGCCGCACGAGGCGGCGGGCGAGGACGCGACCTATATCTCGCGCATTCGCGAGGACCCGACGATCGACAATGGCCTCAACATCTGGGTCGTCTCCGACAATCTACGCAAGGGCGCTGCCCTCAACGCGCTCCAGATCGCCGAGGCGATCGTCAATCGCGGCTGGCTGAAGCCGAAGTTGAACGCGGCGTGAGCCGTCGCGCCCGACGCTGTTCGATCGTGCGCGCCAGCCGGCCGTCGATCAGGCCGAGGCCGATCGCGATTATCGCAAGCCCGAGAAAATGACGCGGCGCCAGCCTCTCGCCGAGAAAGAGAGCGCCGAGCAGGATCGACGAAGCGGGCGCCAGCAAAGTCACGAGCACGACGTTCGTAGCGCCCGCGCCGGCCAGAATACGGAAATAGACGATATACCCGAGCGCGGTCGACAGCGCCGCGATCGCGACGACGGCCGCGATCACGGGGAGACTCGGAGCCGGCAGGCTCCAGGGGCGATCGACGAGCAGCGCGAGCGGCAGCAGCATCAGGCTCGAAGCGGTGACTTGTCCGGTCGCGACGTCGATCGGCGCCAGCCCGAGGCTGCGGAAGCGCCGGCCGTTGATGCTCGCCAGCGCATAGGAGACCGCCGCCCCTAGGATCGCGAATTCGGCCGCCAGATGGGTAGTCATCCCTCGTGCGAGATCGGCGCCCATCATCGTCGCCACGCGGATCAGGCCAAACAAAGCGCCGGCGAGTCGGCGCGGGTTCAGTTTTTCGTTCTCGGTCAGAAAGTGCGCGGCGACGACGGTGAAAATAGGGGTCGAGGCGTTCAGGATCGAGGCGAGGCCGCTCGCCAGCCGGGTCTGACCCGAGACGATCAAGACGAAGGGAATCGCGTTGTTGAGGAGGCCCATCAGCGCCAGAGGCGCGAAGCACTCGAGCATTCTTTGGGGCGCCAGACCCGTGAGAGGCGCGGTGAGCCACAGGAGCGCGGCGGCGATGGTCACCCGGGCGGCGACGATCGTCAGCGGTGGCAATTCCCTCACCGCGACCCCCACGAAAAAGAACGAGCCGCCCCAGAGCAGCGAGAGCAGGAGCAGCAGGCCCCACTCCCTCGAGGTCATCGGGCGTTGCGGGACGATGGACATTGGGAACGCCTAATCCACGGGAAAGTGGATGTCCGCCCGATTGCGACGGACGTCGATCGAAAGATTTCGGAGGGATTCGCACGGGAAATCATGGACGGCGCAAGACGTGCTCATCCGCAGAGCGGATCGGGAAATCATGCGTTCGCCCGTACTGTCGCAAACCAGTTGGGCCGACCCACGATGAAGGGAGGGGAGCCGTCGTTGCGCGAATATGGCGAGACGGCGGCGGTAACGCGTTTTTTTGCTTCGCGGCGAGTCTTCGTCCGCTATAAGAGTCTCGGTCCGCTACAAGAGACTTGGTCCGCCATGAGAGACGATGCGAGCGCTTGCGGCGGGTAATTTGACGGAACCGTCGTAACGGCAGGTGTGAATAAGGGTTGGGAGGAAACAGGATGCGAACTTCGATTGCGACTTTGAGCGTTGTCGCGTTGCTTGCTTTGGCCGGGTGTTCGGGTCCACCGGGACCGGCCGGTCAGCAAGGAGCAAAGGGAGATGCTGGCCCGGCCGGACCGGCAGGACCGAAGGGGGAAGCCGGACCGGTGGGACCGGCCGGGCC
>JBAQGU010000377.1:0-2863 GCA_049287975.1 Roseiarcus sp. | reverse complement strand
ATCATGCTGAAGATCAGCGTGAGGCCGCTCGCCATCATGAACAGCAACATGCCGTACAGCACGCCATTCAGGGTCGAGAAGGCTATGAGTTGGAGCATGTTGGCTCGGCCCCTGGACCGCTGCTCGCGCCCCTCTCCCCGCCTCTTGCGGGGAGAGGCCGGGTGAGGGGCGCGGGTGAGTAGCCGCACCCTCGCATTCGTGCCGCAACCCGTCCGCAAATCGCTACGGTCCGCAATTGTCGCATCGTCCTGCGCCCGTGCGGCCAATCACCAAGGCCCCTCACCCGACCTCTCCCCGCGAGAGCGCGGGGAGAGGGGAAGAGACTGCGACTATGTGCTCACGGACGGTCCATCTTGCAGGTGGTCGGCAGGACCGTGTCGCTCGCTTTGACGACGCCGACGCTCTTCCAGCCCCAGCCGGTTCCCTCCTCGTCGAACTTGGCGCCAGGGTCGAGCGGGCCGAAGCTGGCGATATACATGTCCTGGAACAGCTGGTGGTCATCCTTTCGCATCCAGATATCGCCGCCATCGAAGGCCTCGGACTTCATGCCCTCGAACTGCGCCGCCAGCGCCTTGGGCTCGTCGGTCTTGGCCTTGTCGACCGCCTTGGCGAGCATGCGCATCTCGTTCACGGCGCGCGGATAGAACAGGCTCACGCCGAGTTTGGCGCGGAAGTCGGCCTCCCATTTTTGCGCGGCTTCCGGCGCCGAGTTCGGCACCCCTTCAGTGATCGCGAATACGCGATGCGACAGCCCGGTCTGCTTGATCGCCGTGGGGCCGCCCGCCCCGCCCGCATAATAGGTATACCAGTCGGCTTGCAGGCCGGCGTCGGCCGCCGCCTTTAGCAGGAGCGCGAAATCCTGGCCCCAATTGCCTGTTATCACGCTGTCCGCTCCCGAGGCCTTGATCTTGGCGATATAGGGCGAAAAATCGGTGATCTTGAGCAGCGGATGCAGTTCGTCGCCGACGATCTCGATGTCGGGCCGCTTTTCCTTGAGCATCGCGCGGGCCTCCCTGTGCACCGCCTGGCCGAACGAATAGTCCTGGTTGATCAGATAGAGCTTCTTGATGTTGGGGCGCGTCTTCATGAAATTCGTCAGCGCCGCCATCTTGATGTCGGAATTGGCGTCCCAGCGAAAATGCCAATAGGAACATTTGGCGTTGGTCAGAACCGGATCGACCGCTGCATAATTGAGGTAGAGTATTTCCTTGCCGGGATTGCGGTCGTTGTACTTGGTCACCCAGTCCGACAGCGCCGCCGCGACTGACGAGCCGTTGCCCTGCGTGATGATGCGGATACCCTGATCGGCGGCCTTCTGCGCCTGGATCAGACTTTCCTGCGGATTGGTCTTGTTGTCGAACGCGACGATTTCGAATTTCTTGCCCTCGAGGGCGCCGGCGGCGTTCAGCTGATCGGCGAGGTATTGGAACGTCTTCAAGCCGATCTCGCCGATCGACGCGCCGCCTCCCGACAACGGATCGATGTAACCGATTTTTATCGCCTCATCCGCGAACGCCGGGCCGGCGACAAGACTTGCCGCCAGAGCCAGACCAGCCATTTTGGATTTCATCGTCTCCTCCCATGCCGGCCATGTTTGGCCTGACGTCATCGCCGCCACGATAGTGGGACGCACGTCTTTGTCCAGCGAAATTGGAATTTCGGCGAATTACGGCGGCGGGGTGGACGACGCGGGACATTCAGCGGCCGCGCGCCGTCCTATCGTGCGGCTTGCCGCGCTACGCCGAAACGCAGGATCGTCAAGCCGCCGCTGTCCGCGTTTTGATCGCTGACGGTCTCGGCCGCGCCGCCGCTGTCCATCAGACTTCTCAGGACCAGGTGCAAGTCCGACCCGTTCGTGTTCTCGAGCACGACCAGTTCGGCCTGGGACGGATCGAGCTCCAGCGTCGCGTTGCGGCCGATCACGACCTTCTTGCCGTTCTCTTCCTCGACGTTTTGACCGACAGCGAGCACGCGGACATTGGCCAGGATGGTTTGGGAACTCATGACTGCCGAGCCGCGCGCTATCGTTGCCACGTCATCGCGATACACGCGGACCACATCGACGCGATCGTTGGGCAGAATGAACCCGCCGGCCGTCGAGCCGCCGTCGCTGTCTATCCTGATCGCGACGGCGCGCATGCCGGCAGGCAGAACGGCCGACATGAAACCGCCCTCGCCTCCCTTGACGAGCTTGTCGAGTCGCATCGGCTCGCCACGCACGAAGGCGACCCGGCTCATGAAGCCGTTGATGTTTCCGAGAACGTCCGGGCTGCTGGATTTGACGATCATTTGGTCGGAGATCGAACCCTTGGGCCAGGCTTGCCAATCGACGGACGCGTCTCCGATCCGCATGCCCATAGGTATATCGTGCGCCGCAACGAGCACTTCGTTCCTATCGAGCCCGGCCGCTTCGACTATACGCGAAGTCGGTGGCGCGGGCGGAGCCTGGCCACTGTTCAACAGGACATAGGAGAAACCGATCGCCGTTAGCGACACGCCGAGCGTCGCAATTTTTATCTTGCGCCTGAGCTCGCCTTCAGCACTGACCAACGCGATTTGCTTCTTGCGCAGCATGAATTCGACCCCTTCTCGCGACGTACGCAGCCGCCGGACCCGAATTGCGCTTGAATTGTCAAACAGCGGTTAACCAATATATCTAACTATTATTAAGATTAACGAACATGGTTACTTGCTAAAACGTGCAATGGCAGCGAAACTGACCAAGTCTTGGTTGATTTTTATATAACTGCGACTCGCGGGCCGGAGTCTTGAACCGAGCTGCCGGACTTCCACTATATCTCGAAGTTCTCACCATGTTCCCTGGGAGTCGTCGATGCTAATCAATATATGGGGAAGTATAAGC
>JBAQGU010000376.1:0-4174 GCA_049287975.1 Roseiarcus sp. | reverse complement strand
CGCCTCCAAGCGCAACCGTAGATTGTTCACCTGCGGGGTGAACGGCGATGGGCGGTAGATCCTGGGTCATCCCACTGAAAATGCCCGATTCTCCGCCAAACGGGAACAGGCCAAATGCCGTTCTTAGGATTATGGATATTTCTTCCCAGAAATCGAATTATCTGTCAGGTTGAAAATTCTCTCTATCTGGATCGCGGCTCCGCGATGAACGCGTCGTCTACCGAACTGCATCGTAAAATCAGGCGGACCGCCGGACGCGCTCCAAGCGAGGCGGCGGAATGCGGTCCGACGGCGTCCAAAATGCGGCCGAAAAGGGGCGGTGAAGGAGAAAAATTTGGAAGGCATCAAAGGACGTTTGGAAGCCTTGTAACCATTTGAAATATCACAAAACCGCCAAAGATTTCTTTGGAAAAGCTTGGAGCAAAACACGCGACTTTTGGAGAAGCTTGGGAAAAGACTTGGAGGGCGCCTTTATTCCGCCACCGTTGGCTCCCTCCCACCAGCGGCCTCCGCTCGAGCGGGATCGTCACTGCGGGGAGCGAAGCGACGAAGCAACCCGGGGGTAGCGTCACGCGGCCCCTGGGTTGCTTCGCTGCGCCAGTCGTTCGTCTGCGAAAAGCGGCCTGAGCATACGGAAAAGCGGAAGGCCCGTTTCATCCAAGGGGACCGGCTGGAGGACGGTGCGGAACTCGCAATGACGGCTGCGGAGTTGGCTCGTTTATTCCGCGCCGTCGCCTTAGTCATAAGCGGGCAGGGTGGCCGGCAGCGAATTAAAATGATCCGGCGGCGGCGCGACGATGTGCTGCCGCTGATCCTCCGGCGTCATCCCGATCGCCGCGCAGCCGTGGCCGCCATAATGGGGCAAGCTCCACAGGACGTCCTTTGGCGTCATCGCATATTCTGCCGGCAGAGGCAGCGCCTCGCCGCGGAGGCGCTCGGGGCAGAAGCCGGAGAGGAGACTGTCCGTGATCGGGGAATTCGTATCCCGAGGCCCCAGATATTTCTGATGAAAACCCCCCGGCCCGAATTTGTTGAACGCCGCGGAATCGCCCGCCTTCAGCGCCTCCGCCTCGTCGGGCAACTGCGACAGAGGCGGCATGCCGAAGATCGCGTTGATGGTCTCGATCACCGCGTTGTGGTCGCCCTCGGCGTGCGATACCGCGTGAGCCCGCGCGAAGGGCGAGATGAGCAGCAGCGGGACGCGAACGCCCCGCGCCAACGGCAGCCTGTCCGGACCATAGGAGAGGATGCGCGGCGGCGCGTGATCGAAGAAACCATCGGACTCGTCGTAGCTTATGACGATCGCGCTCTGGCCCCACAAATCCGGATCGCCTGCGATCGCGTTGACGACCTCGGCGTTCATCGCCTCGCTGATCTGACGGTCGCTGTAGGCGGGATGATCGTCGTCGCCTGATTTGGCGGCCGCGATGGCCTCGAGTTCATCCGTCCCCAGGCCCGCCGGGTTGGGGTAGCGCGGGTTCTGGATCGGCGGCGTCGCGCTCCGGATGTTTCTGAACCCGCCTCTGACATAAAATATCCCGCCGTCCTTCGGCAGCGCGTGGTTGGCGACGTCGGCGAAGAAATCCCCCTCGCCCCGCAGCATCCTGCGCTCTTCGGGATTGTTGGCGATATAGCCGAAATATTGCGCGCCGTTGTGGTGCGCGACATAGCCGCTGTGCGAGGGGTAAGCGTTCGTGTCGGTGGGCTCGAGGTCATAGCCGTTCTGGTACCAGCCCCAGGTCACAGGCGGGCGGTTCAGGCCTTGAATGAACGCAATGTCCCTCTGGATGTCGGCGAGATCGGTCAGCGGACTGAAGTCGCGCTTGGCGGTTTCGGTTATCCCGCCGCCCATCGCCGTCAGCGGCACGGTGGCGAAGGTCAGGTTTTCCGCGATATTGCCGGGCGCGTAGTTCTCCACGGGCGAGGTCGGTTGCCGATCGCCGATCGTCGCGTCGTATTGCGAACCCCAGAACGGATTGGGGTCGTTGACGATGGGCGCGCGCTGCGGCTGGCCGCTTCCCGAATAGGCCTGCCCGTTGATGACGCCGCGCATGGGAAGCGGAGGACGAGGGTCGGAAGCATGCCCGACCCATTGAGACTCGCCCGCCTGGCCTGCGATCATCGCGATCGCGTTCGGCGTCGAGGGCGTATCCTCGGTGGCGAAAATCTTGTCGAAGATCGTGAAACGGCTGGCGAAATTCCAAAATAACGGAATGGTGTCGCAATCGATGTGCGCCATCACGAGGCGCGCGAACTGCGTGCCCTCGGCCTGGCTCATATTGTTTCCGGCCCTGGCGTATTTCCGATACTCGTCGGCGGAAAACCCATCCATTCGCGGAACCCCATCGACGACGTGCAACTTCGCCGCCAGCCCTTCGTGACTATGATCGACGCTGTCGACGAAAGACGCGTTCTGGCTGGGTCCGATGAGGAACGGCTGCACGGACACGACCGTCCCGTTGATGTCCTTGTAGGATTGCGTGAAACCGGCAGTGTCCGCGGCGGATCGGGGAGAAAGACCGTCCGAATAGAGGCCGTCGACCCCGGGAAACGTCCCGTATTCGTTGTCGAAGGAATGGTTCTCGTTGAATATCACGAAGACATATTTGATCTTTTTTCGCGCCAGGGCGGCCATTTCGTCGTTGGTCAGCGGCGCGTCCTTGGCCGGATCGATCACATAGGGCGCGACCGCGGGAGTGGGATCGGGCTGCGCCGTGACTCTGGGCGCATCTCGGGCGGCGGCCAGGTCGGCATCGGCGCCGGAGACCTGCGCCGCGCAAACCCACGCGAAGATCGCCGCGCCGCCGCGGAAAGCTCTCGTCATTTCGTCTCACCCGGGTTCGATCAGTCCGCCCAACTCGCCGAGCGCTGATTTCGGCGACGGCGCGCGCGCCTCAGACTAGGCCTTCCCTATTACGATGTGATGTCGGCGCGCCCGTCAAAACCAAGCCGATCGCGGCCGCGATCGTCGCGCGGCTCGACCTGGAATTTGCGGGGAAGGCATCGATGCCGCGCACGAGACGCTTCGAAGGCGGATTCCGGAGGCCGCTATCCGCGACTCGAAAAATACCGCTTTCGTGCTATGATTGTGGCAAGGAGCGGCTCATGACCAAGACCCCCGCCGAACCGACCAATCTGGTGCTGGAGCAGCTGCACGTAATGCGCGCCGAGACCGCTGCGATGCGCGCGGAGACGAATGCGCGGTTCGATCATGTTGAGGCGCGTTTCAATGCTGTCGACGCGAAGATCGCGGGCATCGAGAAGGAGCTGCGCGGCCTCAGGCTCAATACGATCGCGGAGATTTACAAGGCCAACCTCACCGTCGCGAGCTTCGCCGATCACGAGCGTCGCATTCAGGAGTTGGAGCGCAAGTCCTCGTGATCGCGGCGTTCGTTGCGGCGGCTCACCTCGGCGGCGGCGCGGTATCCAGCCCCAGCAGATAATCCAGCGCTATCCTGCCCGGTCCGAACGTCAGTATCGCCAGTTCCATCGCAGCCCACGGCAGGTGGAAATTCATCCAGCCGTCGGGGACGGTCAATTGGATGACCGCGGTCATGCCGAGCAGCCCCAACCCGGCGTACCCCGTGCCGAGGCCGAGCACCAGCAGGACAGGCAGCGCAACCTCGCCGATCGCTGAGACGTACGCCATCATCTCCGGGGCCGGATAGGGATATTCGGCCCCGAAGAGATGCAGCTTGAATTCGTCGGTGAACAGCGCCTTGGCGCCGAACGACAAGGTGAACCAGCCATCCCATTTGGTCAGACCGGATTTCCAGAACGGCAGCGCGAGGGTGACGCGGAGGACGAGCATCGTCAGTGAAATCGGGAACAGGCCAAACACACGAAACGCGAATCGGGCGAGCAGGTTCGTCGCCGCTGGCGAAACGGCAGTGGCGTCCGTCGACACGGGAAGCTCCTTCAGCGAATATTCGTGACCGCGCCTGCCTCGATCAGGCCGACGAGATGGGGGCCGGGATCGACGCCGCCGGCGACGAGCGGCGCTGCGGCCTCGGTGAGCGAGGCGCCCGACAGGAGCGCCGCGGCGAATTGGTACCCGCCCGGCGGCAGGATGCGCACCTCGACGTCGGCGTGCGGGCGCGCGATGAGCGCGTCCTCGGGGCGCCAATGGTCGGGCGAGCGCGGTTCGCTCGCCCCTTGATGCGCGGCCCAGATC
>JBAQGU010000375.1:0-22858 GCA_049287975.1 Roseiarcus sp. | reverse complement strand
GCCACGGCCCTTATGAAATGATCGGAATCGGCAACCTCGAACTAGAAGAGGGCGGCAGCATCCCGGACTGCGAGCTCGCCGTGGCGACCCACGGCACGCTGAACGCGGCCAAGGACAATTCCATTCTCGTCCCAACGTGGTATTCTGGGACGAGCAAGATTATGGAGCAGGTCTACATCGGCAACGGGCGCGCGCTCGATCCGTCGAAATATTTCATCATTGTCGTCAACCAGATCGGTAACGGCCTTTCCACGTCGCCCCACAACTGGAGCGGGGGTCAGGCCGGGCCGAAATTCCCGAAGGTGCGCATCGGTGACGACGTGCGCGCGCAGCACAAGCTTCTGACCGAGAAATACGGTCTGAAAAGCCTCGCGCTGGTCGTCGGCGGCTCAATGGGCGCGCAACAGACTTATGAATGGGCCGTGCGCTATCCCGACTTCGTCAAACGCGCCGCTCCGATCGCCGGCACCGCCAAGAACACCGAGCACGATTTCGTCTTCACCGATACACTCTGCGAAGCGATTACCTCCGATCCGGGGTTCAACGGCGGCAAGTACAGTTCGCCGGCCGATGTCGCCGCCGGCCTCAAGCGCCAGGCCAAGCTGTGGACGGTGATGGGGTGGAGCACCGACTTCTTCCGCGAAGGCCGACACAAGGCGCTCGGCTTCGACTCGGTGCAGGCCTTCGTCGATGACTTCATGACCGGCTATTTCGCGCCGATGGATCCGAACGACCTGCTCGCGATGGCCTGGAAGTGGCAACGCGGCGACGTGAGCCGACACACAGATGGTGACCTTGCGGCCGCGCTCGGTCGCGTCAAGGCCAGGACCTATGTGATGCCGATCAGCCACGACATGTTCTTTCCGCCGGGCGACTGCGAGGTCGAGCAGCGGCTGATCCCCGGAAGCGAGTTCCGACCCCTGAAGAGCATCGCCGGACACCTTGGCTTGTTCGGCGTGGACCCAGAGATGTTGGCGCGGCTTGACGCTAATCTCAAAGAACTGCTGGCGACTCCGGCTCGGTGACGCCCCAGCTCGATTTGAGCCCCGGTTACCGTCGAGGGCGCGAGCCAAGCGGCTCACCCCCTTGGCTCGTTCACTTACGGCCCGCTGTTGCCCGCCCTTGGCGCGGACGAGGCGACTGCGCCCAACGGACTTCGCAGTCGCGCTGCCCACGCTTCCCAGCCGCTTCGCTACTAGCGCATATGTCCCCTCTGTGTACCCTCGTCCTCGAATATTTCACCGGAGAGAAACCGTCCCCAGTCGCGCTCGAAATAGGCCGTTTCGGCGCGATCCCGCCGACGGATCGGTCGGGGATCGCAGACGAAACTGTCGTCGACGAGACGGACGAAGGTCTTTCGCGCCCGATCATCTGTGCGCTCGGCGCGAAATCGATAGGCTTCGAGCGGCCCCAGCCGGGTGATCGGAACGGCCGACCCCTTCGGATCGCATATCGCGCGGGCGCCGCGACTGCCGCCGCCTTCGCTGAGATAGGCGTCCAGCGCGGTGAGCACGGCCTCGGAAACCAGCGCCATCTGCCGCCATTGCAAGGCTCGGGCGGCTTGGTCCGCTCGGCCTACGCGCACGCCATGCGCGCGAATGCGAGCGTTCAGTGCGCGGGCGTCCAACAACGCGGCGCGCACGCCCTCGGGGGAGCAGATGAAGCCGGCGTGATCGCTCATGCGCGCCTGCACCTCGCGTTCGATCTCGCGCCAGTCGATTCCCTCCCCGCCGTGCAGACCGCCGATCGCCGCCTCGAGGATCGGCATCGGCGGCGCATCGCTCGAAGCCTCGCGTTTCCTCGCGGCGATATGTTGGGCGCAGCGCAGACCGAAAACCTGGCCGGCATTGAGCGCGGCGCCGCCAGGCCGCGTGACGCCGTGCGTTCCCGCGGCCTCGCCGATGGCGTAGCAACCCTCGAGACTGCTGCGGCCCCAGGTGTCGACGGCGATGCCGCCGTTCATATGCTGGTTGTTGACCGCGAAGGCGAGCGGTTCGCGCGTGATGTCCTTTTTGTAGCGTTTGTAGAGTTCGATCGACAGCGGGTTCATGCGCGCAAGCCGCTCGATCGGCGAGGCCAGCAGCGCCTCGTTATTGGCGAGATAGGCGCGCACGTCGGCGTCGAGGCGATCCAGCGAGAACGGGGCGTCGCCCGTAACCGGCTCAGGGTTGCGGTTGAAGTCCATCGACACCGTGCGGCCGGCTTGGGTCTCGCGAAAAATCGCGAGATCAAGGAGGCTGGAGCCGAACTCGAGCATGCGCGAGGCATGGAATGGCCATTGATAACCCTTGCGGAAAATATTCGACGCCAGTTCCTGCGTCGTCCGGTAATAGTCGGCGAGGAAATTGCGCTCCTTCCCGCTCGCGTCGGAGGAATAGATATAGGGCAGGCATTGCGCATAGGTGCCCGACAGGTTCCAGGGGAAGCCATCCCGAGGCGTGCCGATGCCGAACTGGCTTTCGGTCAGATTGACCGCTTCAATTCCAGCCTCCAGCGCGAGACCGAGCGCGCCGAAGCAGTGTTTGGGATAGACGCTGTCGCGATAGAGTTCGCCGGGACCGCCCGCTGCGATGACCAGAGCCTCGCAGGCAAAGATCGCCAGGCCGAGCGGATTTTCGCTCGTTCGATCGCCCGAATTGAAAGCGAGCAGACCGACGACGCGCAGTTGATCGACGAGAATTTGTGCGCCCGTCGAGCGATTGACGACGGGAACTCCGAGCCGGGCCGATTCCTCGGCCAGCGCCCTGACCATCAGCCGCGAGGTCCGCGGCCCGCAACTGGTGGCGCGTCCGGCTTCATCGTGGTCCGTCTTGTAACGCAACACGGCGCCGTAAGCGTCGAGCGGAACCGGCAATCCCATGAATTGCAGCGAAGCGAGCGCGCCGAGCGACCCGACAGCCTCCACGTAGGCGGTGTCCTCGTCCATCGCTCCGCCGGCGCCGAGGGCCGCAGCGAGCGCGTCGAAATCATCGCCCCGTCCGCTGCCGCAAGCCGTGTGCAGCGTCTGCTTGTCCGATCCCGAACATGCGGATGTTCCGCCGTAGAGATTCTGCGTGGCCACGACGACATCGACGCCGCGTCGTTTCAGCTCGACCGCGGCGCGCAGTCCCGCCGCGCCGCTTCCCAGCACCAGCGCCTCGCAAGCGTACAGCGGCACGCGAAACCCGACCACGGTCAGTTGCCCGCGAGCGGCTCGTCCCGGATGGCGTTTGGGCATATCGACGTCGGTGAGGGCGTCGAGCACGGATTGCGGAAGCGGAACGGCCAAGGGCGTTTCCTCATGAAAATTGCTATTGACGACGTCGCGTCGTTGGGCTAACCCTAATTTGTCACGTTCCAAAAGACAAGGATCAACATCACGGTCCGACCCGTGTATCACGGATGGTAGGAGCGGTCTTGGTCGCGAGAAAATAAATTGGAACGATCCAAATTGGTGAGGAATATGTCCGAGGCTCCGATGGGGGAAGTCGCCGCAGGCAAGGGCCGCGTGACGATCGTGGACGTCGCGCGCACCGCCGGCGTTTCCAAGTCGACGGTCTCGCTCGTCCTGTCGGGCAGCCAGCTGGTCGCCGAGGCGACGCGCGAGCGCGTCACGCGAGCGATGCGGGCGCTCGGCTACGTCTACCATCGCGGCGCCGCGAGCCTGCGCGCCTCGTCGTCCGACTTCGTCGGCATGGTGATCAGCGACCTCGGCAACCCGTTCTTCTGCGAGCTTGCGGCGGGCATCGAGGACGCTCTCTACAAACTCGGCTTCACGCCGATCCTGGCCAACACCAACGAGGACCCGGTCCGGCAGGCTCAGGTCTTGCGTTCGCTGCGCGAACACAGCGTCGCGGGGATCATCATGAGCCCCGCTCGCGGCGCCGATACCTGGACGTTCGCTCAACAATGGCCGCCGAACATTCCGGCGGTCATCACGATGCGCCGCATGATCGGCAGTTCCCTGCCTTACGTCGGTCCGGACAACCATCGAGGGGAGCGCTACGCCGTCGAGCACCTGTTGCGGCTGGGTCATCGTCGCATCGGCTTCATCGGCGGCGACAGCGGCATGACGACGCAGCAGGAGCGTGTCGGCGGTTGGCGCGCCGCGCTCAACGGCTGGGGGGTCGCCGCCGACGAAGCCCTGATCTTCGAGGCGCCGCCGACGCGAGACGGCGGCCGCATCGCGATCGAACGCGCGCTGACCGGGGCGCGGCCGCCGACCGCCTTCGTCTGTTACAACGATATCGTCGCCATGGGAGCGACGCGCGCGCTGACGGCGCGGGGAATCGCGCCGGGCCGCGACATCGCCGTGGTGGGTTTCGACGACATCGCCGCCGCCGAACACAATGCTCCGCCGCTGACCACCGTAAGCGCGGATACGCGCGAGATGGGCCATCGCTGTGCGGAGAGCCTGCTGGGCCTGATCCGACACGAAGATCCCGCGGGCCTGTCTTTCGCCGGCGAGTCGCGTCTGGTCGTGCGCGAAAGCTGCGGCGCCGGATTGCGTAGCCGGAGAGCGTCATGAGCCAGCGCGCGAGCGCAATTGTAGCCGCGCTCGCTGAGCGCGGCCGCCGTACAGCGCCTCATTTTCCGCATGTCTACCAAGCGGCGCCAACGCGGTCAGCGACCGCGTCTACAGCGAGCGAAGGCTGAGGGCATGGCCAAGCCGAGAGTCCTCGCCGCTTCCGACGCGGTGGCGCTGATCCCTGACGGCGCCATCGTCACGGTCTCGTCCTCGTCCGCGCTGGGGTGTCCCGACGCGGTGCTGGAGGCGCTCGGCGCGCGGTTCGACCGGGAGGGTCATCCGCGCAATCTGACTTCGCTGCATCCGATAGCCGCTGGCGACATGTGGGGCGTCAAGGGAATCGACCACATCGCCAAGCCCGGCTGTCTGGCCCGGGTATTGGCGGGCTCTTATCCCTCCGGCCCCTCGTCCGCGTCGCCGCCGCTGATCTGGCGGATGATCGGTGAAGACGCCATTCCCGCCTATAACGTGCCTTCGGGGATACTGTTCGACTTGCATCGAGAAGCTGCCGCCAAGCGTCCGGGCGTGCTGACGAAGGTCGGCATGGACACGTTCGTCGATCCCGTGCGCGAGGGTTGCGCGATGAACGCCAAGGCGAGCGCCGAACCGATCGTCTCCCGCGTCAGGTTCGCCGACGAAGACTGGCTGTTCTTTCCAACCATCACCCCCAATGTCGCGATCATCCGGGCCACCACCGCCGATGAACGCGGCAATCTCTCCTATGAGCACGAGGGCGGCATTCTCGGTCCGCTCGATCAGGCGCTCGCCGTTCGAAACAACGGCGGCGTCGTGATCGCGCAGGTCAAACGGCTCGCGGCGGCGGGATCGCTTCGCCCGCACGACGTCGTCGTGCCGGGCATTCTGGTCGACGTGATCGTCGTCGCGCCCGAGCAGAACCAGACCACCAACACTTCCTATGATCCGGCGATTTCGGGCGAGATCTTCCGACCGCTCTCCTCGTTCGAGACCCCGCCGTTCAGCGTCGCCAAAGTGATCGCCCGACGCGTCGCGCAGGAATTGCGCGACGGCGACGCCGTCAACATCGGTTTCGGCGTTTCCGCCAACGTGCCCCGCATCCTGATCGAGGAAGGTCGGCACGGCGCGGTGACCTGGGTGATCGAACAGGGCGCGGTGGGCGGCGTGCCGTTGCTCGACTTCCAGTTCGGCTGCGCCTCCAACGCCGAGGCGATCGTGCCCTCGCCGCAGCAATTCACTTATTTCCAGGGCGGCGGCTTCGATATGTCGTTGCTCTCGTTCCTGCAGATCGACCGCGATGGCTCGGTCAACGTCTCCAAGCTCGGCGCGCGGCCGCACGTGACCGCCGGCGCCGGCGGCTTCGTCGACATCACGGCCCGCGCCAAGAAGATCGTCTATTCCGGATATTTCACCGCTGGCGCGACGCTCGAAATCTACGCCGGCGCGCTCCGGATCGAACGGGAAGGCAAGATCAAGAAGCTCGTGGAAGCGGTAGAACAGGTCTCGTTCTCGGGCCCGCGGGCCGTGGCGCAGGGTCAGGAGGTTCTCTACGTCACCGAGCGATGCGTGATGCGGCTGGAGCGCAAGGGCGTCACGGTAGTCGAACTAGCGCCGGGCGTCGACCTGAAGCGCGACGTGCTCGATCAGGCCGGCTTTCGCTTGGCTGTCGCCGAATCGCTCGCGACGATGGACGGCCGCCTGTTCCATCCCGAGCCGTTCGGCCTGATCCCGCGCCGCGCCGAGGAGCCGGGGCGATGAGTTCGTACGTCGACCTCGCCTTCGAGGGCCCGCTGGCGCGGCTCACGCTGCTGCGCGCCGACAAGCTGAACGCGCTCGATCGGGCGATGGTGGATGCGCTCGGCGATGCGGCGCGGGCGATCGATGCGGCTTCGGAAGTCCGGGTCGCGATCCTCAGCGGCGAAGGCAAGGTTTTTTGCGCGGGCGGCGATATCGGCGCATGGTCTGGCCTGCCGCCGCTCGAAATGTGGCGCGACTGGACGCGAGCCGGGCATCGCGCATTCGAAGCGCTGGCCCGCCTGCGCCCTCCGTTGATCGTGGCCTTGACCGGCCACGCGTTCGGCGGCGGACTGGAGCTCGCCGCGGTCGGCGACGTCAGGGTAGCCGAAAAGGGCGTGAAACTGGGCCTGCCTGAAACCGGGCTCGGCATGGCGCCGGGCTGGTCGGGGACACAGCGGCT
This sequence comes from Roseiarcus sp., assembly GCA_049287975.1. Lineage (GTDB taxonomy): Bacteria > Pseudomonadota > Alphaproteobacteria > Rhizobiales > Beijerinckiaceae > Roseiarcus. Next base: position 16,178 of record JBAQGU010000375.1, on the reverse strand, counting down.
GGTTCGCCGCTTCGGCGCTAGCGCGGTGCGGCGCATGGCGCTGGCCGGCCAGATGTTCGAGGCCGAACAGGCCTTGGCGCTCGGTCTCGTCGACGAACTCACCGAGGCGGGAGAGGGTTTGGCGCGCGCCGAAGCCATCGCCGCCGGCATCGTCAGGCGAGGACCCGTCGCGGTCCAGATCGTGAAAGCCATGATCAATTTCGCCGAGGGAGAGGATCCCGACGCGCCCATCGAAGGTCTCGCCGGCGCGCTGACTGCGACCACGGAGGATTTGACCGAAGGCGTCGCCGCCTTCCGCGCCAAGCGCGCACCGACTTTCCACGGGCGGTGAGGGGCTGAACATGGAGCGCTCGGCGACTCGATCCCCCATCCGTCATTGCGAGCGGAAGGCGAAGCAACCCAGGGGCTGCGTGACGTGGTTCCTGGGTCGCTTGGCTCCTCGCAATGACGACTGCGCGAAGAGCGCTTGGTGGCGGCTCGGTTGCCGATTACAGTGACAGAAAAACACATCCTCGGCGCACGCGGCGCTACGGGGGAACTCGCCATCGGGGGTCGGTTTCGACTTCTGGAAACGGCGCCGGACCGCATCCGGTGGGAGAGTACGCTTTGGAAGGTTCAATCATGAAAATTCGCATCTTGTTGATGGCGAGCGCGATGACGGCTTCGGTCGTCGGTTTCGCCCACGCCGCGGACATCAAGGAAGTGCAGATGCTGCACTGGTGGACTTCGGGCGGCGAGGCGGCCGCGCTGAATGTCCTCAAGCAGGATCTGGCCAAGGAAGGCTACGCCTGGAAGGATGTGCCGGTCGCGGGGGGCGGCGGGGAGGGCGCGATGACGGCCCTGAAGGCCATGGTGGCCGCCGGCAATCCACCAACCGCTTCTCAGATCCTCGGTTACTACGCGATCGACTACGCGGAAGCCGGCAAGCTCGGCGACATCAGCTCACTCGCGAAAAAGGAGGACTGGGCCAAAGTCGTTCCCCAGGCGCTGCAGAAGTTCACCACCACCGATGGGAAATGGGACGCCGTTCCGGTCAACATCCACTCTGTCAACTGGATTTGGCTGAACAAGGCGGCAATGGAAAAGATCCACGGAACGGAGCCCAAGAACTTCGACGACTTCGTTGCTTTGCTCGATAAGGCCAAGGCGGCCGGCATCATACCGCTCGCGCTCGGTGGACAGCCCTGGCAGGAAGCCACGTTGTTCGACTCGGTGGTCGCCTCGACCGGCGGCATCGACTTCTACAAGAAGGCGTTCGTCGACATGGATGAGAGCGCCCTGAAGTCCGACACGATGAAGAAGGCATTCGACAACCTCGCCAAGCTTCGTGCTTATACAGATCCGAACTATGCGGGACGCGACTGGAACCTCGCTACCGCGATGGTGATCAAAGGCGACGCGCTCGTCCAAGTGATGGGCGACTGGGCCAAGGGCGAATTCGTCAACGCCAATCAGAAGGCCGACAAGGATTTCCTTTGCTATCGTTTCCCTGGCACCGACGGCGACGTGATCTACAACACCGACATGTTCGCGCTGTTCAAGGTCTCCGCCGATCGGCAGGCCGCACAGCTCGCGCTGGCCGACGCGACGATGAGCCCGAGCTTCCAGTCGGCGTTCAACGTCGTGAAGGGGTCCGTACCGGCGCGAATGGACGTTCCGGACACCGCTTTCGACAGTTGCGGCAAGAAGGGCATCGCCGACGTGAAAGCGGCGAATGCGGACGGCAAATTCGTCGGCTCGATGGCGCAGAACTACGCGCAACCGCCGGCGATCGCCGGGGCCTACCACGATGTCGTGACGAAGTTTTTCCATGGCGAAATCAAGTCCTCCGACGCCGCCGTGACCGAACTCGTCAAGGCGCTGAACGCCGCGAAGTAACGTGGATTCCCCCTTGCGGGAAGCGGCCGGGGGTGGGGCTTCTTCGCGTGGCGTAGCGGCGCCGCCCCACCCCTTACCCCTCCCCGCGAGTGCGGGGAGGGGAAATCGAGGCCGAGCATGACCATAACAGTTGCTCCCATCGTCACCGCGAGGCGGAAGTCGCGCGTTTCGCCCCGCGAACGCCTGCAAAACCTGTTGCCCAAACTCGTCCTCGCGCCGTCCTTTGTGCTGGTGCTGATTTTCGTCTACGGCTTCAACCTCTGGACGCTGTTTCTTTCCTTCACCAACTCGAAGGCGTTCCCATCGACCAAGCTCGTCGGCCTCGCCAACTATCAGAAGCTCTGGACCTGGACCTTCGAAACCGATCCGCCGTCGAGCTGGTATACGGCGCTCGTCAACATGGGCATTTTCGGTGGGCTCTACGTGTTTTTCTGCCTCGTGCTGGGCCTGATGCTGGCGATCCTGCTCGATCAGAAGATCCGCGCCGAGGGCATTCTGCGGCCGATCTATCTCTATCCGCTCGCGCTCTCCTTCATCGTCACGGGCACGGCTTGGAAGCTGTTTCTCGATCCCGGCATCGGTCTCGAAAAGGCTGTCCACGTTTGGGGCTGGACCAGCTTCAAGTTCGATTGGGTGGTCAACCCGCGGATGATGATCTATTGCGTCGCGATCGCCGGCATCTGGCAGACCTCAGGCTTTGTGATGGCGATGTTTCTGGCGGGCCTGCGCGGAGTCGATGGCGAAATCATCAAAGCCGCGCAGATCGACGGCGCTTCGGCCTTCGCCACCTATCGGCGCATCATAATTCCAATCATGCGACCGGTGTTTCTTTCGGCGATGATCATTCTCACCCATATGGCGATCAAGTCCTACGACCTCGTACTTTCCGTCACCGGCAAGAACCCGGGCGGGGCGGCCGAACTGCCCTCGACCTTCATGTATTCCTATACCTTCACCCGCAACCAGATGGCAGTCGGTTCGACAAGTGCGGTGATCATGCTGATGACAATCGCCGCGATCATGATCCCCTATCTCTACTCCGAGCTACGGGAGAAGGCCCGATGAGCGCCGCCGATCTCGTCGTCGCCGGACCGAGCCGCGAGCCGACCCGACACTCCCTCACCACCCGCATCGTGATCTATGGGCTATTGATCCTCTTCGCGCTGATCTATCTCGTGCCGCTCGTCGTAATGGTGATGACGTCGCTGAAGCCGCTCGACGAGGTTACCGGCGGCAACATGTTTGCGCTGCCACACAACCTCACGTTCGACCCCTGGGTGAAGGCTTGGAGCGAGGCGCGGATCGGCGTTTCCGACACTGCGGGTATCAACGGCTATTTCTGGAACTCGATCAAGATGGTCGTGCCGGCGGTGTTGATCTCGACGATTCTCGGCGCGCTGAACGGCTACGTGCTGACCAAATGGCGCTTTCCCGGCCACAAGCTCGTGTTCGGCATGATGCTGTTCGCCTGTTTCATTCCGTTCCAGTCCGTCATCATACCGATGGCGGTCATCCTCGGCTTCCTCGGCCAATTCGGCAATCAGTTGACCGACCTGACCGGCTTCTCGTTCGGCTTCGGCAATCCGACCGTGAATCTGGTGATCGTTCACGTCGTCTACGGCCTCGGCTTTACGACACTGTTCTTCCGCAACTATTACGAGGCGTTCCCGACAGAACTGATCAAAGCGGCGATGATTGACGGCGCCAGTTTCTTCCAGATTTTCCGGCGCGTCCTGCTACCGAATTCGACGCCGATCTTCATCGTCACCGTGATCTACCAGTTCACCAATATCTGGAACGACTTCCTGTTCGGCTCGACCTTCGCGGCCGGCGACCAGGCGCCGATGACAGTCGCGTTGAACAATCTGGTGAACACCTCGACTGGCATCGTCGAATACAACGTGAATATGGCGGCCGCTATCATTGCCGCCGCTCCCACTCTGTTGGTCTATGTCGTCGGCGGCCGCTATTTCGTGCGAGGCCTGATGGCCGGCGCCGTGAAGGGATAGAGCCATGGCATTCCTCGAAATCAATGGTCTGCGCAAACGTTTTGGTTCCGTCGAAATCCTGAAGGGCATCGATCTGACGCTCGACAAGGGCGGCTTTCTGGTGCTGGTCGGCCCGTCCGGCTGCGGCAAGTCGACGCTGTTGAACACCATCGCGGGCCTTGAGTCGGTCAGCGCGGGCGAGATCAGCATCGACGGTCGCTCCATCAACGATCTGCATCCCTCCAAGCGCGATATCGCGATGGTGTTCCAGTCCTACGCGCTCTATCCCAACATGTCGGTCGCGCAGAATATGGCCTTCGGCATGGAAATGCGCGGCGTCCCCAAGCTCGAGCGGGACAAGGCGGTGGCGGCGGTCGCCAAGACGCTGCAGATCGAACATCTCATGTCGCGTCGACCCAGCCAGCTATCGGGCGGCCAACGCCAGCGCGTGGCGATGGGTCGCGCGCTGGTGCGTCAACCACGCGTGTTCCTGTTCGACGAGCCGTTGTCCAATCTCGACGCCAAACTGCGCGTCGACATGCGCGTCGAGATCAAGCGTCTGCATCAGCGCACCGGCGCGACGATTGTCTACGTGACGCATGATCAGATCGAGGCGATGACGCTCGCCACGCGCATCGCGGTCCTGAAGGACGGCGAGTTGCAGCAGGTCGGCGCGCCCTACGAGATCTACAATTCGCCCGCCAACTTGTTCGTCGCCGATTTCATGGGTTCGCCCTCGATGAACCTGCTCGAGGGCAAGGTATCCAAGGCCAATGGCGCCGCATCGATCGTGATCGATCGCGCCGGTTCCGAACCCATCGTGTTCGCCGCGCCCACGAGCGCCGACCCCGGCAGGCTGGCCGACGGCGCGAAGGTCATATTCGGCATCCGTCCCGAGGCGGTCAGCGACGTCGAGAGCGCGGACCGCAATTCGCGGAGCCTCGCCAAGTTCGATTCGCAAGTCGACATCGTCGAACCGGCGGGCTCGGACACGTTCGTCGTGACCTCGATCGCCGGCAAGGAGGTGACGGCCCGCATGCGCGCCGACACCGACGTGCGGATCGGACAAAGCCACGTCTTCGCGTTCAATCTCGACAAGGCCGTGCTGTTCGATCCCGCGACTACGCGCCGCATCTGATGGCGCGCGAGAGGGGAGCTTACGCGACCGGTGATGGCGACTCGAGCGTCATGGCGAGCGACAGCGAAGCAACCCAGACCAAGCCGCTGTTGGAGACCCCTAGTCTGGGTCGCGTCGCTTTGCTCGCGACGACGGAGACCGCAGTCGACTCAGTAGCGGAGGGACCCGGGCGTCCGCCGCTTCGAGAAAGCTGAGCGGCCGTGAACGAAAATGCGTACGCGGATATCCTCATTGTCGGCTCCGGCATGGGCGGCGCGACGCTGGCGGCGGGACTTGCGCCGACCGGCGCTCGCATTCTCATCCTCGAGCGCGGCGAACAATTGCCGGATACCTCGGAAACGCGGGATGCTCGCGCGATCTTTCAGCGCGGCGTGTACCGCCCCGCCGAGACCTGGATCGACGGCGCCGGCTCGGCCTTCAATCCCGGGAATTACTATTACGTCGGCGGCAACTCGAAGTTCTATGGCGCCGTACTATTCCGCTATCGCGCACAGGATTTTCGGCCCATCGTTCACGCCGAGGGAACGACCCCGGGCTGGCCGTTCGACTATGACGAGATGGAGCCATGGTATTCTAGCGCCGAGGCGCTGTACCAAGTGCGCGGCGCCCTGGGCGAGGATCCGACCGAGCCGCGGCATTCCGCGCCCTATCCGTTTCCGCCCATTCCTGACGAACCAGCGATCGCCGCGGCGCGGCAGCGAATGACGCGCGTCGGCTTGCACCCCGCCTCCCTGCCCCTCGGCATCGACGTCGACGCCTGGTTGAAACGCGCTGCGACGCCCTGGGACGCCTATCCCGATGCGCGCAGCGGAAAGATGGATGCCGAAACTTGCGGTCTGGCGAGCGCGCTGTCGCATGCGAACGTGACGCTGCGAACAGGCGCCCAAGCGCGGCGCCTGCTGATGTCGCCCGATGGTCGGCAGGTCGAAGGCGTCGAATATCTGGTCGGCGGCGAAAGCCGCGTCGCCGCCGCCAAGATCGTCGTACTCGCCGCTGGCGCGGTCAATTCCGCGGTTCTGTTGTTGCGCTCTGCTGAGCGAGGCGTCGCCAACCGTTCCGGCATGGTCGGGCGGCATTTCATGAACCACAATCTATCGGCCGTGATCGCGATCGATCCACGCGCCGTCAACGACTCGGTCTATCAGAAGACGCTGAGCATCAACGATTTCTATCTCGACGACGGACGGGGTGGGCCGCCGCTCGGCAATATTCAATTGCTGGGTCGTGTGACGGGTCCGGTTCTGAAGTCCGACCTGAAGTGGGTCCCCGAAGGCGCATTGAACTGGATCAGCCGCCACGCCGTCGATTGGCTGGCGATGAGCGAGGACCTTCCCGATCCGGATAGCCGCGTCACAGTCGATGGAGACCGCATCTGCCTGGAGTGGAAGCGCAGCAACTGGGCTGCCCACCTGGCGTTGGTGTCACGTTTGCGCGAACGATTGCGCGCCGCCGGCTATCCCGTCGTGCTGGCCCGGGCGTTTGATCGCCGGACGCCTTCGCACCAATGCGGGACGGTGCGAATCGGGTCGGATGGGGCCGTGGCGCCGCTCGATCCCTTCTGTTGCGCCTGGGACCACCGGAATCTCTTCGTCGTCGATGCTTCGGTCCTGCCGACCTCCGCCGGGGTCAATCCAGCGCTGACCATTGCCGCGCAGGCGCTGCGCGTCGCCGATCATATCGCTCGAAATGATCTTTAGTTGGGAGGGACGGGTGCCGTACGACTACATCATCGTCGGCGGCGGCTCCGCCGGCTGCGTCCTTGCCAACCGATTGAGCGAGGACCCGACGATCCGAGTGTTGCTGCTCGAAGCGGGCGGCGGCGATGCGCACCCGCTGTTCCGTATGCCGGCGGGCTTCGCCAAGATGACCAAGGGCGTCGCCAGCTGGGGCTGGAGCACCGTGCCGCAGAAGCATCTCGACGGCCGTGTGATCTGGTATACGCAAGCCAAAGTCATCGGCGGCGGTTCTTCGATCAATGCCCAGCTCTACACCAGAGGCAACGCCAAGGACTATGACGCATGGGTCACGGATGCGGGATGCGAGGGTTGGGGTTACCGCGACGTTCTGCCGTATTTCAAGCGCTCAGAGGACAACCAGCGACTTGTCAACGCTTTCCACGCCTATGGCGGTCCGCTCGGCGTCTCTTATCCCGTCAACCCGCCCCCCATCAGCTTCGCCTTTTTGCGCGCGGCGCAGGAGGCCGGCATTCCCTTCAACGACGATTTCAACGGCGCGATGCAGGAGGGAATCGGCCATTACCAACTGACCACCCGCGACGCCGAGCGCTCGTCGACATCGAGCGCGTATCTGAAGCCGATCCAATCGCGTCGCAATCTGACCGTGCGCACGGATGCGACGACGCTGAAAATCATCGTCGAGAAGGGCCGCGCTGTCGGCACGACAATCGGGGGACCTGGCGGGACCGAGACGTTGCGAGCGGATCGGGAGGTCATCGTCTCTTGCGGCGCGATCGGTTCGCCAAGGCTGCTGCAGCTCTCGGGGATCGGGCCCGCGGACGCGTTGAAGGCCGCCGGCGTTGCCGTCGTGCACGATCTGCCCGGGGTCGGCGGCAATCTGCAAGATCACCTCGACCTCTATGTCATCTGCGAATGCACGGGAGATCACACCTATGATCGCATCGTCCAACCCCACCGCACGGCTTGGGCGGGACTTCAATACCTCGCGTTCAAGACGGGCCCGGTGACATCGACTTTGTTCGAGACGGGGGGCTTTTGGTATGCGGATCCCGAAGCACGCTCGCCCGACATCCAGTTCCATCTCGGCCTCGGCTCGGGGATCGAGGCGGGCGTCGCTCAGATGCGCAATCCCGGGGTCACGCTCAATTCGGCGTTCTTGCGCCCCCGATCCCGCGGCGCCGTGCGATTGGCGAGCGCAGACCCCGCAGCAGCGCCGCTGATCAATCCCAATTATTGGGCCGAGGCATATGACCGCGTGCGCGCCTTGAAGGGACTGCGCCTCGCACGCGAAATCATGCGCCAGCCGGCGTTGAAGCCCTACGTAATGGCCGAGCGGTTGCCAGGTCCGGAGTCGGAGAGCGACGAGGCGCTCACGCTCTATGCCTATCGGTCCTGCAAGACCGATCATCATCCAGTTGGCACGTGCGCGATGGGAAATGGTCCTGAAGCCGTCGTAACACCGGATCTTCGAGTGCGTGGAATAGAGGGCCTGCGCGTGGTCGACGCCTCGGTCATGCCGTTCGTCCCCTCCAGCAACACCAACGCGCCAACCATAATGGTCGCGGAGAAGGCCGCCGACGCGATTCTCGGACGCGCGCCTTTGCCCGCGGCTGTGTTATGACGATGCTGTGGACGCGGTCGCTGACCGCGTGGGTTCCGCGTGGCCGATGCTCGGAAAACGAGGCGCTCTACGACAGCCGCGCTCAGCGAGCGCGGCTGCACTTCTAGCGAGGAGTTGTAAACCGTGACTTCGACAAAACTCAGACATGTCGTGCTGTTCGGTTTCAAGCCAAGCGCCAGCGAGGCGCAAGTCGAGGAACTCGTCACCCGTTTTCGCGCGCTTCAGGGCCTCGTGCCCTGTATCGACGCGTTCGAGTGCGGGACGAACAGCAGCCCCGAGGGCTTGGCCCAGGGCCACTCACATTGCTTCACCCTCACCTTCGCCAGCGACGCGACGCGCGACGGCTACCTCGTGCATCCCGATCACCTGGCCTTCGTGAAATTTGCCGGCCCGCTGCTCGAAAAGTCGCTCGTCGTCGACTACTGGGCGCAGGCCTAACCGGAGCTGACCGAGATGACAGGTTAGAGCGGCGTCAACCGCCCGCTGACGCTCGCGCGTTCGTTTTACGGGCGCGCCGTCTCGGCTCGAGCGGCGCATTGCCGGCGATATCGGCCAGAGCGATGGCGACGGGCCGCCGGTTCGGGAATTCGGCTACCAGCCGAAGTTTGCCGCCCATCGCTGCGACATAGCTGCTCAAGGTCGAGAGCAGAAGGTCCGCGCGCCGTTCCAGGCGCGAGACGTTTTCCTGCTCGACGCCCATCAGCGCCGCCATGCGCTCTTGTGTAAGGTGTTGGGCTTGGCGTAGATCGCGCAGTGTCAATTCATCTTCGATCAATTCCTTCGTGCGGGCCTCGATTCGGGCGCGCCGTTCGGGCGCAAGCTTCTTCAGGTGGTCGTCGAGAGATACTGTCATCGTGAGCCGCCTTTCTTGGCCTTCCCTCGTAACGGGGCAAATCTGGCGCGGCCGGAAATTGTAGCCGCGCTCGCTGAGCGCGGCCGTCGTGGAGCGCCTCATTCTCCGAGCGTCAACCAAGCGGAACCCGCGCGGTCAGCGACCGCGCCTACAGCGGCGCCCGGAACTTGAGCCCTATTACGACATTTCTCTAGAGTAGTGCTCTCTTGCGCAGCGGCAAGCTACGCCGCAGGCGCGGCTGCCGCATCGCCGGCCAGCGTCGTGCGCCGGACATCGCGCACCTCGTTGCGATCGAACCTGCGTGCGCGGTGCATCGTCGTTCTGTTGTCCCACATGACGAGATCATTCGGCTTCCAGCGATGACGATGGACGAACTGAGGTTGCGTCGCATGCTCGGTGAGGTCGCGCAGCAGCATTCGCGCCTCCGGAATCGTCCAGCCGACGATCGCCCCGGCATGCGATGACAAGAACAGCGACTTGCGGCCCGTCTGCGGGTCCCTGCGCACGAGATTGTGACGCACGGGGCGAAAATTCTCCTTTTCTTCCGGCGTCATTTCGGCGAATCCGATCGAACCCCTGGAATAGATCAGCGAGTGCTCGCAGACGAGATCTTCGATCACCACCTTCGTGCGATCGTCGAGCGCATCATAGGCGGCGCGCATGTCGGCGAATTCCGTTTCGCCGCCCCAAGACGGGATCACCCGGCCGGACAGCAATGAATATTTGGCGGTCACGGGGCGGAAGGAACTATCGGAGTGCCAGAGCCGGTCGCCGAGCTTGAACAGCCAGTTCCGATCCTCGGCGGACATGACGCGGCCGTCCGGCGTCAAATTGGAGAGATCGGCCATTCCGGCGCCGAGGCGCCGATCGCCGGGCTTGCGGACGTCGCCGGGGGTCGCGTATTTCTCGAGCTTGCCGAAGAGCAGCGTGAACGCCAATTGCTGCGCATCCGACAGCGGCTGGTCGCGAAAGACGAGCACGCCATATGTCTCCATGCCCGCGTCGATTGCGGCGACGTCTTCCGGCGGCAGAGGCGCGGCGCAATCGACGCCCGTCGCGCGTCCTGCGAAACCATCAGGTGATCGTTCTATCGAGACCGGCATTTTCCTCTCCTTATTTATCTCGGCGCGCCGCCGCGGCGCCGTCGTGTTCACGAGCCGACCGCCGTCGGGCGGTCCCTGCTTGCGAGCGGTTCGCGGAAGTGCTAGTCAAATAAGACTTCCCATTACGTATAAAAGATGGCCGGGGTATCCGAAACTGCTATTCGGCCAAGGGCTTGATGGCGAGAGTGCCCGCTTGGCCTCAAATGCTGCGCAGCTTATCCCAGCGAGATGGCCCGGTCGGTTTCGATGTCGAATTCCCAACGCAACGAGCGCCTGCCGACCCTGGACGTCATGGCCGGTCTTGTCCCGGCCATCCACGTCGTCCCACCCAACCGCGTTCCGCGTGCCAGCGGAACCACGCGGATGGCCGGACAAGCTTGGCCATGACGGAAAACGACGTGACATAGAAGCCTGGAGCCGAGTAGGCCCCCCTAGGCAAGATAAAGTTTAAATCTGGAGGAAGATATGATCAACGAAGACAACGGTTCGTCAGAGACGCGGAGCGTCGTGCGCTCGGGGCCGAGTCGCAGATCGGTGCTGGCGACGGGCGCCGCGGCGACGGCGCTATCCGGCTTTCCCTATATTTCGCGCGGACTCGCGGCGCAGTCCCTCAAATTCTGGCAGTTCTACGCGCCCGGAGGCGGGGTCGCGACGCAGGACAAATGGTTCGAGGACGTCGTGAAGGGCTGGAACAATACTCATGACGTGAAGGTCGAACTCGTCTACGTCCCGAACAACGCCTATATGGACGGCACCAAGTTGCCGACCGCGTTCGCGTCGGGCGCGGGGCCGGATCTGTTCATCATCAGCCCCGGCGATTTCCTTCGTTACTACAATGGCGGCGTGCTGCTCGACCTGACGCCTTTCATGGAGGAGGCGGCGCGCGCCGATTTCTTCCCGAGCGTCATCGCCAATCGGATGGTGAACGGAAAGATTTATGGGCTGCCCTACGAAGTCGAGCCGATGGCGATGTATTACAGCCTCGACGCCTTCGCGGAGGCGGGGCTGACCGAAAAAGACGTTCCGAAGACCTGGGACGAACTGCTTACGGTCGCCAAAAAGCTGACCAACGAGAAGCGGTTCGGCGTCTTGTTCGAAACGTCGCCCGGCTATTATCAGAATTTCACCTGGTATCCCTTCCTCTGGGAAGCCGGCGGCGATTTCCAGACCGCGGACGGCAAGAGCGCTTTCAACTCGCCGGCGACTGTGCAAGCCCTCAAATTCTGGCAGGACGCCGTCAATATGGGCGTTGCGCCGCGCAAGCCGCTCGGCGGCGGCGGATGGGACGCGGTGCCCAATATCGGCTCGGGCTATTGCGCGATGCAGAACGTCGGCATCTGGGCGATAGCGCAGCTTCGCGAAGGCGCGCCCAATTTCAAGTATGGCATCTTCCGGTTGCCGACCCCGCCCGGCGGCAAGTATCTGACGATCGGCGGCGGCTGGGCGTTCGTCGCCAACGCCAAGGGCTCGAACCCCAAGGCCGCCGGCGAGTTCTGCGCCTGGGCGCTCGGCTCGATGAAACCCGACTCGGTCGACCGCATCGTCGACTGGTGCACCAAGGCGAAGAGCGACATGCCGCCGCGCAAGTCGGCGCTCGAGGCGGGCAAGGCAGCGTTCGACAGCGGCTTCTTGAAAATATTCACCGACGAAATCTATCCCGGCGCGCGCGCCGAGCCGCGTATGCCTCCGCCCGTCTACAAGGCGATCTCCGACGCGATCCAGGCCTGTCAGCTCAACGGCCAGAAGCCTGAGGACGCAGCCGCGGCGGCTTCGGAACAGATCGACGCGTTCCTCGCGAACTATAAAGGCGCCCCGATACTCTGATCATGGCGCAGGTTTTCCCGAAAACGGAGGGCGCCGTCGAAGCGGCGCCCTCGAGTCCTCGCGGGTTCTCGCTCAGCAATCGCACGCGCGAATGGGTCGCCGGCTATCTGTTCGTTTTGCCTGACGCCCTTGGCCTGCTGATATTCGTCGGCGGCCCGATGCTGCTGTCGCTGAGCCTCGGCTTCTTTTCGGTGAGCGGATTTGGCGAGTATTCTTTCGTCGGGTCGGACAATTACCGCCGAATGATCGGGGACCCGCTGTTCTGGCGCAGCTTGCGCGTGACGATCCTCTATATCGTCCTGCTGGTGCCGGCGCTGTATGTGACGGGGCTGGGCTTGGCCCTGCTGGTCCAGCGCAATACCCGCTTCAACGGCTTCGTGCGCACCATGCTGTTCGTCCCGCAGACCGTCAGCCTGGTCGTCGTCTCCCTGGTCTGGCAGGTGCTGCTGGTCGACAAGATTGGTCTCCTCAATCAATTTACCTCGTGGCTTCACCTCGGTCAGTATTCATGGCTGGGCGACCCCCGCTTTACGCTCTATGTGGTCGTCTTCATCAGCGTCTGGTTCCTGATGGGTTTCTACATGCTGATATTTCTGGGAGGTCTGCAGGACATTCCCAAGGAATATTACGAAGCCGCGAGAATTGACGGCGCAAGCGCCCTCCAGTCGTTCCTCAAAATCACGATGCCGCTGTTGCGTCCCACCAGCTTTTTCGTCTTGCTCGTCTCGACCGTGACGGCCGTATGCGGCTCCCAGACCTTCGATCTCATCTACGTGATGACGCGAGGCGGTCCGGCGAACTCAACGTCGCTGGCGATCTTCTACATATATCAGCAAGCCTTTCTATTCAACGAGTATGGCTACGCCGCGGCAATGGCGTCGGTGTTCGTCGTCCTTCTGATGGGGTTGACGGTGCTGATGTTCATGCTGACGCGCGGCGGGCGCTTCACTTATGACTGAGGCCGGGAACACCGAGAGGAATATCGAACGCGCGATGGTGCGCCCGACCCAGCTGGTCTGGTACGTGATCGGACTGATCCTCTCGTTCATGGCGATCGCGCCGCTGTTCTGGATGGTCTCGATGGCGTTCAAGAAGACCGACGAGGTGTTCGGGCAAAATCTCGTTCCCCACCATCCGACCCTCGATAATTTCCTCTATGTGTTCACGCAGGTCGATTTTTTCCGCTATCTCTGGAACACGTTTTTCGTATCCGCCACAGTCACGATCGTCGCCTTGTTCTTTCATTCGATGGCGGGATATGCGCTGGCGCGTCTACGGTTTCCCGGACGCGACGCGATTTTCCTGACGATGTTCGCGACTTTTCTGATCTCGCAGCCCGTCATCATCGTCCCGCTCTTCATTCTCGCACGCTCGCTCGGCCTGCTCGACAGCTATGCCGGTTTGATCATCCCCTCGATCTTCAACGCCTTCGGCATCTTTCTGTTGCGACAATTCTATCTGGCGGTGCCGCGCGAGTTGGAGGAGGCGGCGGTCATCGACGGCGCCGGCTACTTCCGCGTCTATTGGAGCATCATTCTGCCGCTGAGCCGGCCGATCCTGTCGGCGCTCGCGATCCTATTCTTCCTCGCCAACTGGAATTCATTCCTTTGGCCTCTCACCATCACGTCCGATCAGAACCTCTGGATGGTGCAGGTGGCGATTGCAAGTTTCCGTCAGCAATATAACGGCGCCTGGAACTACATCATGGCCGCTTCCACGGTCGTCGCGCTGCCGACGCTCGCGATGTTCGTGGTGTTCCAGAAACGCATCATCGAATCGATCAAGACCAGCGGCATCAAGTAGGCGGAGGTCGCAAACATGGCGGAACGCTTCTCCGGACTGGGCATGAATCTGGGCAATCTCTCACGCCTGTCGGACGCCAAATCCCGTTCGATCAGTCCGGAGAATTTCACCGGCGAGAAGGGCGGCGGCGGGATGGCGACGGAGGGGACCGGCGCCATCCACGCGCGCGGCCTCGGCCGCGGCTGGAAGATTTCGCCGTCTGTGCGCATCGAGCCGGGCCAGCAAATTGCCTTGGGCGCGATCGAGGGACCGGGCGCGATCCAGCAAATCTGGATAACGCCGGCCCATGTTCGCTGGCGCGATCTCATCCTGCGCATCTATTGGGACGGCCAGGAGCATCCATCGGTGGAAGCGCCGCTCGGCGACTTCTTCGCCTGCGGCTGGGGGCGCTACGCGCAGGTGAACTCGCTGGCCGTCTGCGTCAACCCAGGCCGCGCTTTCAATTGCTACTGGGAGATGCCGTTCCGCAGAAGCGCGCGCATCACGCTGGAAAATCGTGATCCCGACGCGCACGCCATCGTTTACTGGCAGATCAATTACGCGCTGACCGAGGTTCCCGAAGACGCCGCCTATTTCCACGCCCAGTTCCGCCGCACCAATCCGCTGCCGTTCAAACAGGATTACGTCGTCCTCGACGGCGTGAAAGGCGCCGGCCAGTACGTCGGCACGTATATGGCCTGGGGCGTCAACAATTCCGGTTGGTGGGGCGAAGGCGAAATCAAGTTCTTCCTCGATGGCGACAAGTTCCCCACCATTTGCGGGACCGGCACGGAGGATTATTTCTGCGGCGCCTACAACTTCGATGCCGGCACGGTCGACCCCACGTTTCCGCGAGCCTATGTCGAATTCACTTCGCCCTATTCGGGCATGCCGCAGGTGATCCGGCCCGACGGAACCTACCAATCGCAGCAGCGCTTCGGCCTCTATCGCTGGCACATCATGGATCCGATTCGCTTCGAGACCGATCTGCGGGTCACGATCCAGGCGATCGGCTGGCGCACCGAGAAGGAAAACCGGCGCTACCTGCCGTTGCAGGACGATATCGCCTCGGTCGCCTATTGGTACCAGACGTTGCCGTCCGCGCCCTTGGCTCCGCTGCCCGATCGGGACTATCTCGAAATCATCTAGCGACTCACTTGCTTGTCAATCCCGCGCAAGCGGGAATCCAGGGCCGCAGTACGTGCAGCCCAGTCTGGATGCCCGCTTACGCGGGCATGACACGGACATTTTGAGCGGCTTGAACATAGGGAATTCGACGATGAGAGAGCTGCCCGCGGACTATCTCGACCGCGCTTATGCCGCCGTGCTCGGCAAGCTGATCGGCGTGTACCTCGGCCGGCCGTTCGAGAACTGGACCTATCAGCGCATCGTCCGAGAGCTCGGACCGATCGAATATTACGTTCACGATCGCCTCGATTGCCCGCTGGTTGTAACCGATGACGACGTCGCGGGAACGTTCACCTTCATCCGCGCGCTCGAGGACCATGCCGCGCGGGCGGACCTCACTTCGAGGGAAATCGGGGAGACGTGGCTCAACTACATCGTCGAGCAGCGCTCCATACTCTGGTGGGGCGGCAACGGCAACTCGACCGAACATACGGCGTGGCTCAATCTCAAACGCGGGATCGCGGCGCCGATGAGCGGTTCGATCGCGGCCAATGGACGAGCCGTCGCGGAGCAGATCGGCGCGCAGATTTTCATCGACGGCTGGGCGATCGTCGCGCCGGGCGACCCGAAGCTCGCCGCGCGCCTCGCCGAGCAGGCGGCGCGCGTCAGCCATGATGGTGCGGCGGTCGACGCCGCCAAGCTATGGGCGGCGATGGAGGCCGAAGCCTTTGTCTCCACGGACATCAACCACCTCTTGGAAGTCGGCCTCGCGCAGATTTCCTCCGAGAGCCCGATCGCCCGGTTGATCGCCGACGTTCGTCAGTGGCGCTCGCAATATCCGGATTGGCGCGACGCGCGTAGCCAGATCGAAAAAAACTATGGCTACGACAAATATCCCGGCAATTGCCACGTCGTGCCCAATCACGCGATCATGATCATGGCCGTGCTCTATGCGCCCGACGACTTCGCGCGCGCGCAGACTATCGTCTGCACCTCGGGTTGGGACACCGACTGCAACGCCGGCAATGTCGGCTGCCTGATCGGCGCCATGCTGGGGTTGGCGGGGATCGACGCCGGGCCCGACTGGCGCGGCCCCATCGCCGACCGAATGCTGATATCGTCGGCCGACGGCGGCGGCGCCATCAACGATGCGGTGCGCGTGACCT
>JBAQGU010000374.1:0-9749 GCA_049287975.1 Roseiarcus sp. | reverse complement strand
GTCGGAGGCAATGCCAAACATTTCCAAATTTCTACGGCGCCAATATCAAGCTTGGGCGACGATTCGAAACAACCGCTGAATCGCGACCAACCCGCGCCACGTTGATCCGAATGATCCGAGCAGGCATCGCCGATCCTTCGGCCGCGGTACGTCCAATATGACGCAAGTGAAGTCATAAAATAACTCCATGGGAATCCGGTCCAATCTCAGTTGGTCTTCGCTAGAAGGCCGTTTGACAGCATTGGCGACAGCCCACATACCCACATATTCGAAAACAATTACTTGCGAATCCAAATTATCCGTGGGGAGAGACTGGGGAGGAAACTTCCGTCTGAACGCGCCCATGAGGCCGCTCGGTCCACCGCGGAGGCGGTGGGACGCTAATATTTGCGGCTTTGGGAACCAAGCTTCTTTTTAAAAGTTCTTCTCAGTGTATTCCAAGAAGGAGGAAGTCGTGGACAACAGCGATTTTGGAGGCGGCCTCAAAACCAACCCCAATAACCCGAGTGCTTTTTCAGGAGGTTCCATGAACGGCGAGTCGACGGACAAGAAAGTCCAGGATACTATTGGCCATGCGCAATCGGCGATCGGAAGCGCCAAGGACGCGGTGGGAAGCGGCGTGCAGGCGGCCAACACCGAGATCGACGCTCTCAAGGACCAGATAGCAAAACTGGCCCAGTCGGTGAGTCAGCTGGTCCAGAACCAGGCGTCGAGCGCGAAGGATCAAATGATGAGCGCCGTTGGCAGCGCCAGCGATTCGCTCTCGAAATCGGCTTCGGCGGCGCAGGGGACTTTGACTTCCGTCGAGCACGACGTGGAATCTCGTATCAAGAACAATCCATGGGCCGCGATCGCGATCGCGGGGCTCGTGGGCCTGCTCGTCGCCAAGGCGCTCTCGTAATCGCTTCTTCCAAAAGGCTAGTCGGCGTGAGGGCAATTCGTTATGGCTAGTCTCGAGATTTCGCCACGGATCCTGGAGTTGCTCGCGGACCTGGTGCGGCAGGTTTCCTCGCTATGTACGATCGAGTTGGATCTGGCGCGCGCGGAGCTGTCGGAGAGTTCCTCGCGCGCGGTGGCGGGTCTCGTCAAAGTGGCCGCGGGGGCTGTCTTTCTGCTCGCAGGGCTTTTCTTCCTCTTGGCGGCGCTGACCGCTTTCCTCGTCAGGCTCGGACTGCCCGTCGATTTGTCGTGCCTGATCGTGGCGGTCGTTGCGCTGATCGGGGGGGGGCTGGCGTTACGTGCCGGCGCGCAGGCTTTCCAACCCAGCAAATTGTTGCCCCGACGCAGTATCGATCAAATTTCGTCGCTCATGAGGAGGGTCTGAGTTGGACGCGCGAATGGCATCTCCGCCAGAAATGTCTCCAGATGAACTCGAACGGGAGGCGGACCGCGTTCGCGGTCAGATTGGCGCGACGGTGAGTCGACTGCGCACGAAACTGACCCCGCGGAACATCATCGGTGAAATCGCCGAGCGCGGCGGTTTGCGCGACCTCACTCCTCGCTCGTTCGTCGATTTTGCCGCGCGGCGCCGTCCGGTGTCGACGGTCCTGGTTGGACTGGGGCTGGGTGTGCTGGCGTTCTTCGCTCTGAGGTCGAGCGAGAAGTCGGGTTCGGGCGCGCTTCGCGAAACACTCGGGGCGTTGACGCAATCGGCGAGAAACTCCTTCCAGACCCACGCGGCGGCGAAACGCGAAGACTTCGTTCGAGTCGCCGAGGCGCAGTTGTCCGCCAGCGCCGAGCATCTCAGCGACGCTGTCGATAAGGGGGTAGGGGAATTGGTTTCCCGGGTGCCCGCCCCGCCTGAGGCGAGACCGCTGATCGAGTCGGCCCTGCAAGTGCTCCTCATCGCCACGCTGGAAACGATTTTGGCGAAAGCCAAAAAATAAGTTTCCTCGATCTATCGTCATTGCGAGGAGCGAAGCGAGGAAGCAACCCCGGGGGCCGCATGATGCGGCCTCTGGGAGCCGATCCCGCGCCGAAGTATATGAACTGCGGCGTGGTTGGACGAAGTGGATGGCCGGGACAACCCCTGGACAACCCCGGCCAAGACGGTCTGGACTGCGCATTTCACGCCTCGCGTCTCATCGGTCGCTGTCTCCCCAAGGCCGCCGCGTACACGATATTGTCGGCGTCAGCTCTCTACAACGCCGTCCTCACGTTCCACAATTCCGGAAACAGCACGACGTCTAGCATCCGCCTCAAATACGAAACCCCGGAAGTGCCGCCGGTGCCGCGCTTCAGCCCGATCACGCGCTCGACGGTGGTGAGGTGGTTGAAGCGCCAGCGGCGGAAATAGTCTTCGAAGTCGATCAGCTTTTCCGCCAGTTCGTAGAGCGACCAGTATTTCGTGGGATTGCGATAGATCGTCGCCCAGGCTTGCAGCACCGCTTCGCTCTCGACATGCGAAGCCGCGAGGTCAGAGGGCTCCGCGCCGACGTCGAAGCCGTCGCGGCCGAGCAGTGCGATCGCCTCCTGATAGAGGCTCGGCCGCGTCAGGATGCGCGTAAGTTCCCCCGTAATCTCCGCGTCGTGTTCGTGCGGCTTCAGCATCGCGAGGTTGCGGTTGCCGACAAGGAATTCGATCGCCCGGTATTGCCAGGATTGAAAGCCGGAGGACTGCCCGAGGCTCTCGCGGAACTCAGTATATTCGCTCGGCGTCATCGTGCGCAGCACGTCCCAGGCGTTGTTCAGCTGCTCGAAGATACGCGAAACTCGCGCGAGAATCTTGCACGTCTGTTGCAGCCTGTCCGCGCGGATCGCATCGCAGGCGGCGCGGATTTCGTGGATCGCCAGTTTCATCCAGAGTTCGGAGGTCTGATGCTGGATGATGAACAACGTCTCGTCGTGCGCCGTCGAGAGCGGCGCCTGCGCGTGCAACAACAGGTCCAGCTTCAAATAGTCGGAGTAGGACATGCGGCGACGAAAATCCGTCTCGGCGCCTTCGGGCGTTTCGGGCGCGGCGGTCATGTCACCTTGTTCCGCGCTCGGAATTTCGGCTGGTCCCAGAGCCCTTGGTTGATGACCGCGGCGAGGCGGCGGGCCGCCGCTTCGACCTCGCCGGGACTGAGATAGAGCGGGGTGAAGCCGAACCGCATGATGTTGGGCGCGCGGAAATCGCCGATGATTCCCTCCGCGATCAGCGCTTGCATCACCTCGTAACCATGGGCAAAACGGAACGAGACCTGCGATCCCCGGCGTTCGGGATCGCGCGGCGACGCCAGCTCCAGTTCGGGGCAAAGCTGCTCGACGGTTCGGATGAAGGCTTCGCTCAACGCGATCGAGCGGGCGCGAACGGCGGCCATGTCCACGCCATCCCAGACGGTGAGCGCAGCTTCCAGCGCGGCCATCGAAAGCACCGCTGGCGTGCCGGCGCGCAGACGATGCATCGCGGGCGCGGGTCGGTAGTGGAGATCGAATTCGAACGGAGCCTCATGGCCCATCCAGCCCGACAAGACCGGCGCGACCTCGTCCTGCAGACCAGGACGCACGTAGATGAACGCGGGGGCGCCGGGACCGCCGTTGAGATATTTGTAGCCGCAACCCACCGCGAAATCGGCGCCGACGCGGGAGAGATCGACCGGCAGCGCGCCGGCGGAATGCGCGAGGTCCCAGATCGTGACAATGCCCAACGCCTTCGCCTTGGCGGTGAGGGCGGCCATATCGTGCAGGCGGCCGGTGCGGTAGTCGACCTCGGTGAGCATCAGGATCGCGACGGTCTCGTCCATCGCCTCGGCGACCTCTTCGGGCGCGACTACTTTCAATTGATAGCCGCGGTCGAGGGTTCCGATCACGCCCTCCGCGATGTAGAGATCGGTCGGGAAATTGCCGCTGTCGGAGAGGATCGTCTTGCGGGATCCCGCCAATCGCAGCGCCGCGTTCAACGCCTTGTAGAGATTGAGCGACGTCGAATCGGCCGCCATCACCGAACCCGCCGGCGCGCCGATCAGCGCGCCGATCCGGTCGCCGATGCGGGAGGGCATGTCGATCCAGCCCGCGGTATTCCAGGCGCGGATCAGCTCGCGGCTCCAGTTCTCATCGAGTTCGCGCCTGACGCGCTCCCTCGCCGCCTTCGGCATGGCGCCGAGCGAATTGCCGTCGAGATAGATCACGCCCTCGGGCAGATCAAACAGGGCGCGCGTGCGCGCGAAGAGGTCATCACTCATGGCCGGCGCCCCGCTCTCAATTGGAAGCGCTGGATCTTGCCGGTTTGCGTCTTGGGGAGGCTGGCGGCGAATTTGATCGAGCGCGGATATTTGTAGGGCGCGATCGCCGCCTTGACGTGGTTTTGCAGACGCAGAATCATCGCGGCGTCCGCCGTCGCGCCTTCCCTCAGCACCACATGCGCCTCGACGATTTGGCCGCGCTCCTCATCCGGCGCGCCGATCACGGCGCATTCGAGAACCGCCTCGTGAGTCAGCAGCGCCGCCTCGACCTCGGGACCAGCGATGTTGTAGCCGGCAGAGATGATCATGTCGTCGTTGCGCGCCGCGAAATGGAAATAGCCGTCCTCGTCCTGGTTGAAAGCGTCGCCGGTGACGTTCCAGCCGTTCACGACGTATTCCTTTTGCCGGCCGTCGGCGAGGTAGCGGCAACCGGTTGGTCCGCGCACCGCGAGCCGTCCGACGACGCCGCGCGGCACTTCGTTGAACGCTTCGTCCACCACCTTGGCCTCGTAACCCGGGGCGGGCTTCCCGGTCACGCCGGCCTTGCGATCGTCGGTCCGGCTGGAAATGAAGACGTGCAGCATTTCGGTCGAGCCCATGCCGTCGAGCAGGGGGACGCCGGTGCCCGCCATCCAGCTCTCATAAATCGCCGCCGGCAGGGTTTCGCCCGCGGAAACCGCGAGCCTCAGCGACGACAGCTTCGCAGCCGCGTCCGTCGCGGCGAGCATCGCGCGATAGGCGGTCGGGGCGGTGAAGCAGATCGTCGCCTTAAAGGTCTCGATGATGCCGATGAGGTTGGGCGGAGTGGCGTTCTCGATCAACGCGGCGGCGGCGCCGAAGCGCAGCGGGAAGACCGCGAGCCCGCCGAGTCCGAAGGTGAATGCGATCGGAGGGGAGCCGACGAAGACGTCGGTGGGCTGCACGTTCAGAATGTGCTTGGCGAAGCCGTCGGCGATGATGAGGATGTCGCGATGGAAATGCATGGTGGCTTTGGGCACGCCCGTGGTGC
The DNA here is from genome assembly GCA_049287975.1 of Roseiarcus sp. Lineage (GTDB taxonomy): Bacteria > Pseudomonadota > Alphaproteobacteria > Rhizobiales > Beijerinckiaceae > Roseiarcus. The sequence continues at coordinate 4,577 of JBAQGU010000374.1, read as the reverse complement.
CCGAGGTGAAGCCCAGCAGCGCGACGTCGTCGCGACCCGTCTCGACCGCCTTGAAGCGCACCGATTTGTCGAGCGCGATGCGATCGAGCTCGGCGTCATGATTGGCAGTGCCGTCGAAACCGACCACCAACTTCAGGAATTTGCTGTCCTTGGCGCAGGCCACCAGTTCCTCCGAGATGCGCGTGTCGCAGAGCGCGAGCGCAATTTCTGCCTTGTCGACGATCTTCGCCAGTTCGCCGGCGCGCAGCATCGGCATGGTATTGACGACGACGGCGCCGGCCTTGGTGGCGGCGAGCCAAATCGCGATCATCGCAGGGTTGTTCGCCGAGCGGACCAGCACCCGGTTGCCCGGCTTCACGCCATAATTCTCGACCAGCGCGTGCGCGAGCCGATTGCTCCAGTCGGTGAGCTCCTTGTAGGTGCGCCGCCGGCCGTGTCCGATCAGCGCGGTATAATCGCCGAAGCCGCGCTCGACCATGCGGTCGGTCAATTCGACCGCCGCGTTGATATATTCAGGGTAGTCGAAGCCCTCGAGCAGGAAGTCCGGCCAGTCGGCAGTCGGCGGCAGATTGTCGCGGGCGAAGGTGTCGACATGGGCCGTTGGGCCGAGCATCGCATCGCTCTCCGGATCAAGCATGGGAGATCATCGACTACCGAACCCCCTATTCGCACGGAAGGCTCAGCCCGCCAATATCTGGCTGGGCTCGGCGGGCGGACGCTCGCGTGGGAGCTTTGGGAAACGACAACCGTTCAATCCGGGCTCGCTTCGGCGACACGATTGCCGACCGAGGTTTTGAGTGCGCCGAGATGGCCGAGCAACGTCTCGCGCGTGGCGGCGTCGACGCCGCCCATCATTTCGCGCAGCCAGCCTTCGTGCGCCTCGGCCATATCTGCGAACACGTCCGAACCGCGCTTGGTGAGTTTGGCGACAGTCACCCGCCGGTCGCCACCGAGCGCCTCCCGTACGATCAGGCCGTCGGCGACCAGACGGTCCACAAGGCCTGTGACATTGCCGTTGGTCACCATGGTGCGCTTGGAGAGCTCGCCGAGCCTCAGCCCCCCGGGCTCGCGGAACAGCTGCGAGAGTAGGTCGAACTGCGGCAGGGTCGTATCGAACTCCGCGCGCAAGCGGCGCCTGATCTCCTGCGAGATCAGTCTGGTTGTCGAAAACAAGCGAAGCCACAGCCGGAGCTCGAGCTTCTGGCCCGCCTTCGCGCCTTGGACGATGAACTCGAGGTCTGCGCCCGCCTCGGCGGCCTGGTTGCTATCCACCTTCAGGTTCCCTGTTAAACTATGCGGCGTGGGGCTCCAACGCTCGTCGCCTCATCGTGCCGCCACGGCTGGATTCCCGCTTGCGCGGGAACGACAATGAAGCTCATTCCGGCACGACGGCCAACGCCTGGATTTCGATCTTGGCGCGGTCTTCGATCAGCGCTGCGATCTGCATCGCGGTCATCGTGGGATAATGGCGGCCGATCACTTCGCGATAGGCGGCGCCGATCGCTTTCAAGTTCGTCAGATAGTCCTGCTTGTCTATGAAATACCACGTCATCGAAGTGATGTGCGCGGGTTCGGCGCTGGCTTCGGCGAGCACCGCGACGATGTTCTTCAAGCATTGCCGGAACTGGCCGACAAAATCGTCGGTCTCGAATTCGCCGCGTGCGTTCCAGCCGATCTGGCCGGCCACGAACACCAGTCGTCCCTTGGCGGCGACGCCGTTGGAATAGCCGACCGGTTTGACCCAGCCCTCGGGCTGCAGGACCTTGTTCATCCGCCTTCCCCCTTCAGAAGTTCGCGCGCCACGATGAGCCGCTGCACCTCGGTGGCGCCTTCGTAGATGCGCAGCGCCCGAATTTCGCGATAGAGTTTTTCCACCATCTCGCCGCTCCTCACGCCCCGGCCGCCTAACATCTGCACCGCGCGGTCGATTACGGTTTGCGCGCTTTCGGTCGCGGTCATCTTCGCCATCGCGGCCTCGCGCGTGGTCGGACGGCCCTGCACGTCGCGGCGCCAGGCGGCGCGATAGGTCAGCAGCGCGGAGGCGTCGTTCGCGGTTGCCATGTCGCCGAGCGCCGCCTGCGTCAGTTGCATGTCGGCGAGCGTCACCCCGAGCATTCGGCGCGTCTTGGCGTGCGCGATCGCCTCGTCGAGCGCGCGACGCGCGAAGCCGAGCGCTGCCGCGGCGACCGAGGCGCGGAAAATGTCGAGCGTGCGCATCGCGATCTTGAACCCCTCGCCGGATGCGCCGAGCCGGCGGCTCACCGGAATTCGGCAGCCTTCGAAGCGGATCGTCGCGAGCGGATGCGGCGCGATGACTTCGATCCGCTCGGCGATCGAAAAACCGGGATCTTCGGGATAGACGACGAAGGCGGAGATTCCTCGCGTGCCCGGCGCTTCGCCGGTGCGCGCGAAGACGGTATAGACGTCGGCGATTCCGCCGTTTGAAATCCACGTCTTTTCCCCGTCGAGAATATAATCGACCCCATCGGCCCGCGCTGCGCAGCTCATCGCGGCGACGTCGGAGCCCGCTTCCTTCTCGGAAAGCGCGAAGGCGGCGACCCATTCTCCGGAGCGAACCATCGGCAGAACGACGGATTGGAGTTCCGGCGAGCCCGCCATGCCGATGGCGCCGGCGCCCAAACCCTGCATGGCGAAGGCAAAATCGGCCAAACCATCATGCCAGGCCAGGGTCTCGCGCGTGAGGCAGACCAGTCGAGACAGGATCGAGCGGGGGTCGCCGGTCGCGTCGACGACGGCAATGTCGAGCAGGCCCGCCTCGCCCAATCGGGCGACCAGCTTGCGGCAGGCGCCGTCGATATCGTGGTGGTCGACGTCATCGATCGCGCCGCCCGCGACGAAACGATCGAGCCGTCCGGCGTAGGCGCGGTGCGCCGGTTCGAAAAACGGCCAGTCGAGGTGTTCGCGGGTGGGATGCGCACGCATCGTGTCAGCTCTCCGCGACACAGGCGTCGGGTTCTCCCCTCCCCGTTCTTACGGGGAGGGGCCGGGGGTGGGGCTCTTCGTGGGGACGCGACGACGCCTTCAGGGCCGCCGGAAGCGCCGGGGGCCCCACCCCAGACCCCTCCCCGCGAGAGCGGGGAGGGGAATTCGCGGCGCCTCTCATGTCCTCAGTTCCCCTCGAATTGCGGTTTGCGTTTGGCGGCAAAGGCCTCGAAAGCGCGACGGAAATCCCCCGTCGCCATGCAGATCGCCTGCGCCTGCGCTTCCGACTCGATGATTTCGTCGAGGCCCATCGCCCATTCCTGATTGAGCATGGTCTTGGTCATGCCATGCGCGAACCACGGTCCGTCGGCGAGCGAACGGGCGAGCTCGAGCGCCTTCGCGCGCAAAGCGTCGGCGGCATGAAGCGAATTATAGAAGCCCCAGGCATGCCCCTCCGCCGCGCTCATCGCCCTCCCGGTGAACAACAGCTCGGCGGCGCGGCCCTGCCCGATGATGCGCGGCAATATCCCGCATGCGCCCATATCGGCGCCGGCCAGTCCCACCCGCGTGAACAGAAACGCGGTCTTCGCTTCCGGCGTCGCGATCCTCAGGTCGGAAGCCATCGCCAAAATCGCGCCCGCCCCGGCGCAGACGCCGTCGACAGCCGCGATGACCGGCTGCGGGCACTTGCGGATCGCCTTGACGAGATCGCCGGTCATGCGGGTGAAGGCGATCAGGTCCGGCATCGCCATGCGGGTGAGCGGCTCGATGATCTCGAAGACGTCGCCGCCCGAGCAGAAATTGCCGCCTTCCCCTGTCAGGAGCACGACCCGGATATCCGAGGCGTGCGCGAGGTCGCGAAAGAGGTCGCGCAACTCCGCGTAGCTTTCAAAGGTCAGCGGATTCTTTCGCTCCGGCCGGTTCAATCGCACGATCGCGACGCGTCCGTCCTCGCTCGCGGCGAAGCTGAAATGAGCCGCGTGGAAATCCTTGAAGGGGCGCAGATCGCCGCGCATAGTCGCTTTCTCGCTCATCCTGCTAAAACCTCTCCACCGGCGACCACGATCGCCTGTCCATTGATCGACGCCGCTCCCGGCGACGCCAGCCAGCGCACCGTATCGGCGACCTCGGCGGGTGAGACAAGCCGCCCCTGCGGATTGGACTTCGCCAGCAGCGCGAGCGTTTCATCTTCGTTGCGACCGGTTTTCTGCTGCAAGTTCATCGCTGCCCGCCGGAGCATCGGCGTATCGGTATAGCCGGGACAGACGGCGTTGACGGTGATGCCGGTCTTGGCGAGCTCCAGCGCGAGCGCGCGAGTGAGGCCGATGACGCCGTGCTTGGCGGCGCAATAGGCCGAGACATAGGCGTAGCCGATCAGGCCTGCGGTCGAGGCGACGTTGACGATTCGCGCCCCCGGGCCTCTCGCCTTCAGATCGGGCAATACCGCATGCGTCATCTGAAACACCGCGGTCAGATCAACCGCCAGCACGTGCGACCACATCTCGAGCGACGTTTTCTCGAAGGGCGCCGACGGGGCCTGTCCCGCGTTGTTGACGAGGATATCCACCGGGCCAAAGGCGTCGTGGGCAAGCGACAGCGCGCGCGGCGCGGCGGCCGGGTCCGTGACGTCTATG
>JBAQGU010000373.1:0-3744 GCA_049287975.1 Roseiarcus sp. | reverse complement strand
AAGAAACGCGCCAACAGCGCCATCCCTGCCCTGAACCGGGTGAAGAGCGGATGCGGCTCGCCGTGCACTTTCGACCCCTTCAATTGTGGAACGACTCAACCGCCGCGGTCTTGCCGCAACCCGGCCGCCGCTCCATCGGCGCCGACTTATCTAGGCGCCATCGACCCGAGGCGCCAGAGGCCGACGCGCCTTCGAGAGGATCGCCAATAAATCCGCGTCGCGCAAGAGGCTGCGGACAAGAAAAAGGGTCGGCGGTGACGCCGACCCTCGATATTTGATCGCACGGAATGCCGTCCGCGGCGAACTCGCCCCGGCTCCGGCCGCGTGACGAAAAGCCTTACTTGGTTTGACTGGTGGCGAGAGCGGTCTCGACCGGCTTGAAAGCTTCGGTCGCCAACTTCACGAACAGCTGATTGATCTTGCTGACCTGCGCGACGAAACTCTCATAGGCGGTTTTGGCGAAATCGGTCTGGATCTGGATCGCCGTCTCCACAGATTTGGCGCCCATCAGCTTTTCCATCACCGCGGTGCTCTCCGCGAACGCCTTCTTGGAGTAGTCCGTCGACTCGACGGCGATTTCCTGCAGGCCCTTCGTCACCGTGGAAGTCACGGCGGTGACCGTCTCGATCTGCTGCTTGCTGAATTTCTGGAAGTCTTCGAAGTTCGGGGTCGTCGTCATGTAAGCACCTCTAAAACGAAATGATTTTGGCCGTCGCCGTCCGGTTCGATATCCCGCGGCGTCGCGACATGAATTATGTGCGGCGCACAAAAAGGTCAAGCCTTATTTTGCAGTGCAGCAATTTTTCGGAATTCGAGATTGGCCGCGCCGTGAGTCTCAAATAGAGTCAATGGACATTTAATGCATGCAATTCAGATATTTGTAGCAATCCGCTACTCCAGCCCACGAACCGACATCACGCCGGCGGCGCGAAAGCGCCCCGAAGTCCGTACGCGCGGATGCGGTCGGCTCGCTCCCGACGCTTCGTTAACCTCGCCGTAACCGCATACCCATAACTTTAATCAACGTGTTGGTTTTGCAACGGTCCCTCGCGGGAAGGATCGATGCTCGGTTCGTAGAGGGCGTTTGATGGCGGCGTACGTTTGGGGATTTCGGGTGGCCCGTCTCTTCAATTTGGCGGCAGGCGTCTGTGTAGCGGCTTCCGCTCTGGCCTCATCTGGCGCTCCCGCCGAGGCGCGGGGATGGCGCCATTATCATCGCGTCGCGCACGCCTATTCCGCGCATCATCGCGGCTATGCCGTCGCGCGAAGGCCGGCGGCGGTCGAGTCCGATGCCGCTTTCTCCGCGATCGTCGTCGACGCCAACAGCGGTCGTGAACTGTATGGCGTGAACGAGAACGGCCTACGCCATCCCGCCTCGATCACGAAGGTGATGACGCTCTATCTTCTGTTCGAGCAGCTCGACAAGGGCACGCTCACGCTTCAGTCCCAAATCCCGATTTCCGAGCACGCGGCTGCGCAGGCGCCCTCGAAACTGGGCATTTCCGCGGGCGACAGTCTCTCCGTCGATGAAGCTATCAAGGCGATCGTGACCCGCTCGGCCAATGATGTGGCGGTCGCGATCGCCGAGGCGATCGGCGGGGACGAGTCCAATTTCGCGCAGATGATGACGCGCAAGGCCCATTCGCTGGGGATGTCGCGCACGATCTATCGCAACGCCTCGGGTCTGCCGAACGACGACCAGATAACCACGGCGCGCGACCTGACGGTGCTCGCGCGGGCGACCGAGGAACGCTTCCCGAAATATTTTCATTATTTCTCGACGCACGAATTCGACTATGCCGGCGAAATCATCGGCAACCACAACCACCTCTTGGGTCGCGTCGACGGCGTCGATGGAATCAAGACGGGCTACACCCGCGCCTCCGGCTTCAATCTCCTGACATCGGTGCATCGCGACGGGCGTTCGCTCGTGGCCGTGGTCATGGGCGGACGCACGTCGGGCGCCCGCGATCGTACGATGGAGCAGCTGATCGCCGACCATATCGCGGAGGCTTCGACCGGCGGCCACACCGCGACGATGATCGCCGACAACGAGCCGCCGGCGGCGAACGCCGCGCCTTGGGTCGCGCCGCCGGCGCAGGGCGCTCGCTCGGCGCCTGTCGTCGCGGTCAATGCGCCCGCGCCCCGGGCGCGCCCCGCGCTGGAGCAAAAGGGCGAAGGCGACAATGCTTCGGACGACGACGAGGATTCCGCGCCGCGCGCCCCAATCCTACCCAAAATCGCCGCTCGTCCCTCGGTCACGCCGGTCGTAGCGTCCGAGCCGCCGCGCATCGAGCGCACCGTCGCGTACGAGCCCGCCCGCATCGAGCGACCCACTCCCGTCGATCCGCAGGAACTGGGCTGGGTGAAGGGGCCCGCCGCCGCACCGGGGATCGCCAGGGCTACGCCGATCGTCAAGGAACAGCCCGCCGCCAAGAGCGTTCCCGCGGCAACGCCGCCTACCGCATCGCGTAGCCGGCAAGAGGCGCGCGCCGAAGAGCCCCGTCCGGAGGAGTCCCGCGTCGCCCGAGTGGAGGATGCGCAGGTCGACGCGAAGGCCGGCTGGGTCGTTCAGATCGGCGCCTCGGACGACGCCGGAAAGGCGAACGATCTCCTGATCCGCGCCCGCGCCCAGAACCGCTCGTCCTTGGCCGCTGCCAGGCCCATCACGGAAAAGGTGAAGAAGGGCCAGGGCTTCCTCTACCGCGCCCGCTTCGCCGGCCTCGACGCCGCCTCCGCGGAGCAGGCTTGCCGATCGCTCAAGCGCAGCGGTTTCTCCTGTTTCGCCACCCGTGACTGAGATTCGCGCCGGTATTCCGCGTTCACCAACGTTTTGAAGAGTGGAGTTGAGCATCAGCCATGTCGGTCCAGCAAAACGTCCTTGGCCTGATTGACCCTCGCGGCCAGAGCGGTCGAGCCGCCATGATCTGGATGAAATTTCTTCATCAGAGCGCGGTGGGCGCGGATGATTTCCTCGGCGCTCGCGCCCTTCGCCAGGCCAAGGATCTCGTACGCTTCGTCGCGCGTCATCGCTCCCGACCCGCCAGCGCTCCGCCGCGCCTGCGACTCACCCTCGTCTGCCTCACGCCAGCCGGAAAACCGGCGGTCGAGATACGTCTCTAACAGCCGCGCGCCCTCGGGATCCTCGCGCTCGCAAATCTCGAGAAGCCGCAGGCATTCGGGCCGGTCGAGCGAGGAGAGCGCGCGCCCCTGATAGGGACCCGCGAATACCGACCCGCTGATCGCTCCGGTGTCCAGGTCGAGCCGCATCTCGATCGTGGCCGAACGGGCGGCTGACACCCTGGCCGCTTTTGGCCCGAAGCCGGCCGCGCGAAACGCGCCGGCGAACGGATGGCGCTGTCCCCTGGCCGCCGAAAACCCCAGCAAGACGCTGGCGAGCGCGCCTGCGAGACCGAACTGGCCGCGAACGACCAACAGCACCACGCCGAGAACGCCGAGCGCTATGCGTCCCCTTCGAACCAGCCGCGCGGCGTCGGCGGGGCGCAGCCGACCAAATTGTTTGATCGCGGACAGGATCAGAAAGAGCGCGAGCAAACCCGCTAGCAAGGCCGGCATGGCAAGAATTCTCTCATCAAGAACAACAGAACCAGCCCCTCTCCGGAGGGCCGTTTCCTTCTCCCCTCCCGTTCTTCACGAGGAGGGGCCGGCGGTGGGGCTGTCCGGACGGAAGCGAAACAGGAGCGCGAGTGGAGCCGGACCGCGCCACCCCCGACAGTCGGTGTC
>JBAQGU010000372.1:0-1747 GCA_049287975.1 Roseiarcus sp. | reverse complement strand
GCAAGGAATCGCGGTGATCCTCATCAGCTATCGCGGAGCGCCGTTCCTGAAGAGCGCTCGCGAAGGCGACGGGGCTGATCGGAGTGGACTCCCCTCCCCGCACCCTTGCGGGGCGACGGCGCGAAGTAAGGGCTTTGCGGGCCCCGTCCCCTGCGGTCTACCCCTGGCCCCGCCCTCACGCGTTCGGCAAATGCCGGGCGAGCGCCTCCAGCACCGCCATCCGCACGGCGACGCCCATCTCCACCTGCTCGCGGATCAGCGACTGTGCGCCGTCGGCGATCAGCGAATCGATCTCGACGCCGCGGTTCATCGGGCCGGGGTGCATCACCAGTGCGCCCGGCTTGGCCCAGGCCAGCTTCTCCGCATCCAGGCCGAAATAGCGGAAATATTCCTTGGTCGAGGGAATGAAGGCGCTTCTCATCCGCTCTAGCTGGAGGCGGAGCATCATGACGATGTCGGCGTCCTTCAGCCCGGACTTCATTTCGCGGAAAACTTCGACGCCCATCTCTTCGATGCCTGCCGGCAGCAGCGTCGAGGGGCCGACGACGCGCACCCGCGCACCCAGCGTTCCCAGCGCCAGAATGTTGGAGCGCGCGACCCTGGAATGCAGGATGTCGCCGCAGATCGCGACCGTCAGCCCCTCGATGCGCCCGAGGTTGCGCCGAATCGTCAGGGCGTCGAGCAGCGCCTGCGTCGGGTGTTCGTGCGCGCCGTCGCCCGCGTTGATGACGGCGCAATCGACCTTGCGCGCCAAAAGATGGACCGCGCCGGCCGCATGGTGACGCACCACGATGATGTCGGGCCGCATCGCGTTCAGCGTCATCGCGGTGTCGATCAGCGTCTCGCCCTTCTTCACGCTGGAGTTGCCGACCGCCATGTTCATCACGTCGGCTCCCAGGCGCTTGCCCGCGAGTTCGAACGAGGACTGCGTGCGCGTGGAGGCCTCGAAGAAGAGGTTGATCTGCGTGCGGCCACGTAAAGTGGTCCGCTTCTTCTCGACTTGCCGCGAAATGCTCACCGCCTCGTCGGCGAGGTCGAGCAGGCTCTCGATCTCCGGACGGGTGAGGCCTTCAATGCCCAGGAGGTGGCGGCGGGAGAAGGCGGCGGCGGGCTCGGTCATCGAAGCCGCAGCGTATAGTGGGTGGGGCGAGGGGCGGCAAGGGCGCGCCCGATCCAGGCGATCAATCCTTGCCAATCTTTCTCGCCGCGAAATAGGCAAAGTAGTCACCCGGGCTCCATCTGCCTGGAAGGCAATCGTCAGTCGGACGGAGTAGGTAAGCTTCACAATTCGACCGCCTCGGCGGAGGCTTCTTCGCTCTCGGGGATTGGCGCGAATTCGAACGTGAACTCCGTGCGCTCCAAGGACGCGTCAGGGGCGGCGACCTGTCTGGAACTCTCGGCGTTGCGCCGCCGGGTCCTTCGCGCACATTGGTCGACGCCTTTCGGTCCCCGCGACGCGCAACCGGCAACCTGTCATCCCTCGGTAAAAATCGAACGAGCCATTTGCTGCCTAATCCTGACGTATCGCCTGCTCGACAGCAGTTGCAAAAATCATGGGTCTGCGCAAACATGTCATGCCCGCAACAATCGCGGGGATTGGCGGCTCCCGCCTGCTCTCGCAGCTGAAGGAGTTGAACGTGGACAAGAATATATTAGTTCTCGGAGACCTTTCCCGGCATCGTATTTTGAGACCTTGCGTTTCGGACCCGTCGGAGAGTAGGGAAAGCAAGGCGGCAGAGGGTAAGTA
>JBAQGU010000371.1:0-5002 GCA_049287975.1 Roseiarcus sp. | reverse complement strand
ATCACGCGGTTCGCGCTGCGGCTGACCGCCGCGCTCGGCTTCCTCGGCGCGGGGTTCCACGCCATGGGCGTCGCGCGCAACATGGGCGGTTGGCGCAACTGGAGCCAGAACATCCTCAGTGGACCGCCAATCCCCGCGCCCCCCAGCTTTACCGGGCTGGCGCTCGCGGGCCTCGCCGCGCTCGGGCTGATGCAGGACCATCCCGATGACTGATCGCTATCCCGGCTACGACGTGTTGTCGAAACGCTGGTCGCAATCGTGGAACGAGGTCACCCGGCAGGTCATCGACCGTCGTCTGGCGATGAGCCGGCAGCCTCGCTTCTTCTCGGCGGCGGAGTGGCGGACGCTGAACGCCCTCTGCGACCGCATCATGCCGCAACCGAAGCATCGGCCGCCGGTTCCGCTGGCGGCCCATGTCGACGAGAAGATGGCGGATGGGGTTCTCGACGGCTACCGTTACGCGCAGCTCCCGCCTCAAGGCGAGGCTTGGCGGCGCGGACTGGCGGCGCTCGATCAGGAAGCGCAAGACGCCCATGGCGGCGCCTTCACGGCTTTGCGGCCGGAGCAGCAGGACGAGCTGTTGCGGCTGATGCAGCGCGGCGAACTGACCAGCGAGGCCTGGGGCGGCATGCCGTGCAAGCTCTTCTTCGAGCATCGGGTCATTCCGGACATCACACACGCGTATTACGCGCATCCCGTTGCCTGGAACGAGATCGGCTTCGGCGGCCCAGCGAGCCCCCGAGGCTATGTGAGGATGCAGCTCGATCGGCGCGATCCCTGGGAGGCGGCCGAAGCGCACCCGGGAGAGGAACTCTCCGCGCGACGGAAGAACCAAAGTGTCGGATGACCCGTTCGCCGCTCCTCGCGCCGCCAAGGGCCGCGCTCCCGACGTCTTCCGGCGAGGGGAATGGGTTCCCATGCGTCAGCACGGCGACGACGAGACGGTCGATTTCGCCGTCGTCGGCACGGGCGCGGGCGGCGGACCGCTGATCGCTGGCCTCGCCGAAGGCGGCTTCTCGGTCGTCGGCTTCGATGCCGGACCTTATTTCCGTCCTCTGGAGGATTTCGCTTCCGACGAGCGCGAGCAGGGCAAGCTCTATTGGAACGACGAGCGCATCGTCGACGGGGCCAACCCGATCACCATGGGCGGCAAGAACAGCGGCAAGGCCGTGGGCGGCAGCACGGTCCATTTCGCCATGGTGTCGCTGCGCTTCCGGCCCGAATGGTTCAAGTCGCGCAGCGCGCTCGGCTATGGCGCGGATTGGCCGCTCGATTGGCGCGAGATGTGGGAATATTACGGCAAGGCCGAAAAGGCGCTCAGCATCTCCGGCCCGGTGACCTATCCCTGGGGGCCGCCACGGCCGCGCTACCCCTATCGCGCGCACGAGCTCAACGGCGCGGCGGAGTTGCTGGCCCGCGGCGCAGAAGCGTTGGGCATGAAATGGACGGCGACGCCGCTCGCAACGGTATCCGCGCCTCGGGGCCTGTCACCGCCATGCGTCTATCGCGGCTTCTGTCGTTTTGGCTGCGCCACCAACGCCAAGCAGAGCCAGCTTGTGACCTTCATTCCCCGGGCGTTGCGAGCCGGCGCCGAAATCCGCGACCTGGCGATGGTCGGACGCGTCGAGATGGGCGCAAACGGGCGCGCGACAGGAGTGCACTATCATCGCGAGGGTCGCTGGCGCTTTCAGAAGGCGCGGAACGTCGTGCTCGCTGGCTATGCGATCGAGACACCGCGATTGTTGCTCGCCTCAGCTACCGACAAATTTCCCGAAGGCTTGGCCAACAGCTCCGGCCTGGTCGGAAAAAACCTCATGACCCAATCGAACCAAGCGGTGTTCGGGACGATGGAGCAGGAGGTACGCTGGTACAAAGGCCCGCCGTCCCTGGCCATCACCGAACATTGGAACTATGAGGACCGCAGGGATTTCTCCGGAGGCTATTGCTGGATGGCGCAAGGGCCGCTGCCGGTGGAATGGGTGACGATCCAAACAAGCGCCCGCGGACTCTGGGGGCAACCGCTACGCGACGAGATGGAGAAATACAATCACGCGGTCGGCCTGAAGATGGTCGGAGAAATGCTGCCGAACGAGCAGAATCGCGTCACGCTTGCCGACGACAAGGACCAGTACGGGCTTCGCGTCGCTCGCGTCACCTATAGCTGGGGCGACAACGACAAGACCCTGATCAACCATGCCCTCGGCCAGATGCAGGCCAGTCTCGAGGCCGTCGGCGCGACCGATATTTTCAGGCAGACGGACGACACCAATCATCTGGCGGGCACCGCGCGCATGGGCGACGACCCGAGGACCAGCGTCGTGAACTCGGATTGCCGGAGCTGGGATATCCCCAATCTCTGGGTGTGCGACGGCTCCATCTTCCCGACGACGGGCGGCGTGAACCCCTCGCTGACGATCACCAGCATCGCGATGCGGACGGCGGACCGGATTCGGGCTCTCGCCGCGCGGGGCGAGCTGTGAGCCATGACGAAGCCACCCGCCGCTTGCTTGGCGTCCTGCGCCAAAACGGCTGGCGTCGTTCGGGCCTAGGCGACGTTGCGCCCTATTTGAACAACGACCCGGGCTCGCTCGGATCGCAGTGCGCCAGGGCATTGTCCATCGACGTCGCCGAGACGGGCGATGCGATCGACGTGACGGCGGAATTGCCGGGGTGCGAGTCGAAAGACGTCGATATCGGCGTCACCGGACAAACATCACGATCCGGGGCGAGAAGAAGTCCGAGAAGGAGACCAGGGGCAAGAATTGGCAGATGAGCGAGCGCTCCTACGGCTCGTATTCGCGCGGGATTCCGCTCGAATTCACGGTTGACCCCGCGAAGATCGAGGCGACCTTCGACAAGGGCGTGCTGAAGGTCCACGTGCCCGAGCCGGCGGAAGCCAAGAGCGAGATCAAGAAGATCGAGATCAAGGGCTGAGCCAGCAATACCAACGCCGTCTGGCCGAGCAAGTCGCTCGGTCGGGAAGCTGGTGCTGTTTAAAGGACAGTCGAACTACCGTGTTTTGCCGCTGGCGTCGGTTTGTTGCCGGGGCCTGCGCTGGTCAGAAATTTAGCCAAGTCGGGCCATTCGCGGGCGAGCGTGACCCGACCCATGAACAGACTGAGATGGCGGCCCGCCACGACGCGCGTCTCGATGTCCCGGGCGGAAGTTCCCACCAAACTCGCGATCGCGGTGAGCTGGCCTGGATTGACGACTTCGTCCTCTCGCGCCGCGAGAAGAAACAATGGGCACTCGACCTGTGCGAGATCGATCGTTTCTCCCAGAGCCCGAAATTGTCGTCGCGCTAGACGGTTCTCGCGGAATATCCACTCGAAGGTTTGCCGATAGAATACCCCCGGCAGATCCATTACGTCTTGATTCCATTGCATGAAGCGATGGATCAGGCCATCGGCGGCGATGGTTGGCGGGACGTCGCTGCACTGTAGAAGTTCGTAAATCTCGGTCGAGGAGGCCTGAGCCAGGGGCCACGACGCGAGCAACAGGCGTCCGAGCAGGAGACCGTCGCCCAGTTTTACGAGTTCGTCGATGATCGCGACCGGCGTTGCGTTCGCCATGCCGGAAAGGGCGCTCGGCTCGGCCGCGATATCGATCGGAGCCCCAACCAGCGCGAGGGCGCATATCTTCTTGGGGAATCGCGCGGCGAAGGCCGCCGCGAGCCATCCCCCTTGGCACAATCCCACCAAGGCAACGGACGCTCCGCGGCCGATATCGTCCACGGCGACATTGAGTTCGGCCAAATGAGTGTCGATCGAGTCGAACCTCCGCTCCGGGACAGCCGAACGCCAGTCGACGAGAAAGAGGCGCGTTGTTCCCTCCCGCAAAAGCGTTTCGATGACGCTGTGCTCGCTCGCGAAATCTGCGACATTGGCACGGTGCAGAGCATAGGGTGCGATGACGATCGCCATCGAGTTGGCCACATGCTCGCGGGCCGCAGAAAAATCCAGCACGCGCAGCGTCGAGAGTTCCCGAAACACGGTATGCGGGGTAGTCCAATTTACGGACTCGTGGACGATCGACTCGCCGCCGATGATCGACGAAAACGCGTCGATCGCGCTTTGACCCAACGCAAGTTGCGCTTTCAGAACTTCCAGCCATGGATTGATGGTCGACGCGCGCACCAATTTCGATTCCTCCCCGGCCGACGGCTCGACAATGCGTCAGCAGTTCGCGGGTCGAAGGTGAGCCATAACTTCCAATACGTCCGAATTTTGGGCTTCGGCCATGACACGTATGGGAGGGCTTTTCCTAAAATCAAAATCGACACTTTGCGCATCGTTCTCCGCGAATGAAGTGGACCCGGTTTTGGGACCGGTCGTCAAGGTGTGAAGCGTCCTGCTCTGTTTAACCGACGGAGCGAGCGAAATGACGCAAGGCAGCGAGCAAGCCCCGCCGGAACCGCTCGATGCCGCGATATTATTCGCTCCGGTCGGATCGCTCGTCCCGATCGCGTTGAAAGCCGTTCGTATCCCCGCCGGGTCATGCGGCCGTTTCTTCAACACCGTCGATCTCGTCAATCGCCGCGAAGCCGTGGGTCGATCCGGACGACAGGGTCGGCTTGCCGCCTATCTCACCCGCCTCGACTTCATCATCCTCGACGAACGAGCGTACCTCGACCATCGTCACGACCAATCTCGCCTTCGGTGAATGGCCGACCGTTTTCGGTGATCCCAAGATGACCACGTTGCTCGACCGCCTCACGCACCATTGCGACATCGTCGAGACCGGCAACGAAAGCTGGTGCTTCAAAAACCGCGCCTGACCTTCAAGACACCGTTCCTCACGCCACCGCGCTCGCGCCGGCTCCACAACCCCGACCAGTTCCGCCGGGGCGAGCGCTACCCGTCGTGCAAGCCAGAAGGGGTTGGACGCCGATCGGGGGTCAATTTTGCGCGCCGATTGACAACATGAGCGACTTTCCCCCGTTGGACCCCGAGTTTGGAGCCGCGCGCCTTCGCCGTGGCCAAAACAAGTTTCATGCGCTCGG
>JBAQGU010000370.1:0-5013 GCA_049287975.1 Roseiarcus sp. | reverse complement strand
CAGAAACGTCAGTGTCATGCCCGCGAAAGCGGGCATCCAGACTTGGCCGCGCGTGCCGGGGCTCTGGATTCCCGCTTTCGCGGGAATGACACAACGTTGAAGGACCTCATTTTGAACGACTCACGCGACTAGCCTCGCGGGGTCGATCTCACCAGCACCACGAGCTTGTAGTCCCGCCGCTCGGCGGGATGGAACGTGTGCTGTTCAAACGCGAGCGGGCCCTCGGTCGGATGGATGAATTCGCGCAGGCCGCCCGCGCGTTGCTGAACCCCTTGTTCGTTCCAGGCGTCGGCGAACAGGGGGCTCCGGGCCAGGAGCTCCTCGGCGAGCCCGCGAACGCGCGCGTCGCGAAAGGTCTGCGCGTAGTCGGCGCGAAACTCGGCGAGCAACCGTCTCGCGCGGTCCTCCCAATCAGGAATCAGTCTACGGGCGTTCGGATCGAGGAAGACGAAGCGCAGCAGATTGCGCTGACGCTCGCCGTCGAGCCAGCCCACGAACAATTGTTCCGCGGCCTTGTTCCAGCAGCAGGCGTTCCACAGCGGGTCCAGCCCATAGGCGGGATGCTCGAGCGCCGCGACGGCCGCTCGCAGCGACCTCGGGGCGTCGGGTATCGGGTCCGAAGCCGCCAGTTCGGGATCTCGCCGGCCGGACAGTTCGAACAGGTAGGCGCGCTCGGCGCGCGAGAGGACTAGGGCGCGCGCCAACCGGCCGAGCGCCTCGGGGGACGCCTGCACTTCGCGTCCCTGCTCGATCCAGGCGCACCAGGTCGCGCTCATGCCGGCTTTCGCGGCCAATTCTTCACGGCGCATCCCCGGCGTGCGCCGACGTCCCGCCGGCGCCTCGGGCGAGAGGCGCTCACGATGGGCGCGGACGAAATCGCCGAGCAGCCGCCTTTGATCCGGGTCCAACATGTCAACGGATATAATAGGATAAAAGCTCAGCTTGTAATAGCCTCGCGATCGTGATTTTTGCGTTCAAGGGCCTGTCGGCAAATAAAAGAATCGCGCTGCCCGTCATCGCGAGCGACAGCGAAGAGCAATCCAGACTAAGCCGCAGTTGGAGACCCCTGGATTGCTTCGCTGCGCTCGCAATGACGGATAGAGCAGTTGTTCCTGACGACCCCCAAGTCGGAGGCAAGACCATGTCGAAAGCTCATGAAAAACTCATCGCGGATCAGTTCGGTCCGCGAGCCAAGGCTTACGTCGAGAGCGCGGTCCACTCGCAGGGCGAGGACCTCGCCGCGCTCGCCGGGATCGTCGAGCGGGCCGCTCCCGTCCACGCGATCGATCTCGGCGCGGGCGGCGGACACGTATCCTATCTGATGGCGAAATATGCCAAGTCCGTCACCGCGTTGGACCTGTCCAGCGAGATGCTGGCGGTGGTGGCGGCCACGGCGAAAGAGAAGGGGCTCGCGAACATTGCGACCGCGCGAGGCGGCGCCGAGAGGCTGCCTTTCGAAGATGCGACTTTCGACTTTGTCGCGAGCCGGTTCTCGGCGCATCACTGGCGCGACTTCGAGCAAGCCCTCGGCGAGGCGCGACGCGTCGCGAAGGCAGGATCGCCCGCTGTTTTCATCGACGTTTTCGCGCCGGGACGGGCCATGCTGGACACGCATCTGCAAGCCGTAGAGCTGCTCCGGGACGGCTCGCATGTGCGCGACTATACCGCCGCCGAATGGCTCGGCGCCTTGGGCCGGCGCGGGTTCCTTCCGCGTGCCTGTCGAAGCTTCAGGCTGCGCATGGATTTTCCGGTCTGGATCGCGCGCATGAACACTCCCGAAGACCGCGCCAGCGCGATCCTGACGCTTCAGGCCTCGGCGCCGGCCGAGGTCAGGCAGTATTTTGGGATCGAGGAGGATGGGTCGTTCTGGCTCGACGTTCTAATGATGGAGACTGTCGCGGGATGAGGGGCGTCCGTCATTGCGAGCTCAGCGAGGGCTCCGCCGCCTACCCTCCGGTTGGTTGATTTCGGGGCCCTCCGGCGTGGTGACGAACGCCGCAGCGGCAACTGGTCACGCGGAACGCGCGCGCTTCGGGCTGTGCCCTGTCCATCGCTTAAACGCATGATTGAAGGATGTGACCTCCGAATAGCCCAGCAGCCAGGCAATCTGACATAACGATAGGCTCCGGTCTTTCAGGTACCGCACCGAAAGGTCCCGGCGCAATTCATCTAGGACCGCGCCGTAGCTGGCGCCCTCCTCGGCAAGACGCCTCGCGAGGGTTCGAGTAGTCATACCTATATTGGCGGCGATCGTCTCGATCTGCGGCTTATTGTGCGGCAATTGCGCAATAATCTCGCTCTCCACCATTGCCCGCAGAGGGTTAGAAGGCTTACCGCGCTCAGCCAAAATGCCGTCGCAGTGCCCCTTCAAAATTCTCAGTAGATAATCGTCGGATGACGGGATCGGCGTCAAGAGCAGCGCCGTGGGAACGACAATCGTGTCCGCGTCCGCGCTAAACAGGACTGGGCACTCGAAGAACCTTTCAAATTCCGCCGCGTTGGCGTTGCGGCCATGGGCAAAGCTTACAGCCTTCGGGCGGAGGCGCCGTCCCGTCATTTTGCGACACCCGTGCAACAACATCGTCAAAGCGAACTCGATAAAGTGTCGCTCGTCCTCGAGGGCGACTTTTCGCTCGACGGTCAGAACCGTGTCGTCCGTCTTCTCAGAGATGACGACTCGCACGCTCTCATTCGCGACGTTCAAATAGCGGGCGAGGTTGCGCAGTGCCTCCCTCAGATCTTGTGACGCTGCCATTACGTAATAGAGAACGCCACCCTCTCGAACGTCCCCTTGCTGGGCGAGACGAAATCCGAAATCCGAACGGTCAAGCGCAGCAGCGGCAATTTCCAAAAATCGAAGTTGATTTTTCGCCGAAATCCCCTTTGAAGGCCCAGCAAGTCTTCGACCTGAGATGCCTGCCTTTGCGAGCAGCGGTTCTGGATCGATTCCTGCGGTTCTCAACTGTTCGATGGCAAACCGCGTCGCAACGCCGTCGACCCTCAGAAATGGATCGTTTTCGTCCTCCTTTGCGCGCTTCGACATTCCAAGGCGCTCCTCGTTACCGCGAAGAACCCAATATGTTTCCGCTTTTTTGCTCGGGGCTACCAATAATTGGCGGAAACTAGCAAGACAGGGAGGGCCGCACAGTGGGAAATAGGGACATCACGCTCTCCGGCGGCGGACCGGGTTTAGGTGTTGGCCATGATGACACAATATCGGATCCCCACGCGCGCGCCTTCGCGGCATGCGCCGATCGCCGAGCGGACCGCCGCCAAGGCCGCCAACTCTCACAAATATCGGGACTGGTCGCCGGATCGGATAGTGCGAACATCGGCCTGCGCGGGCTTGCGTAAGGACGCGCCGCGCGCCGTGACCTTGCCGGCGCTGCGGTTCCTCGGGCACAGTCCTGGGGCGTGATGACCGACGAAATTGGGATGGCGCTGAAGTAGAACTGCGGAATTTCTTTTCGTGCGCGCAGAACTTGAATGGCGCTTGCGCTCTGTGAGTAGCGAGCGACTCGGGAAGCGTACTTCTAGGATGCGCCGATGGAGACCTCGCGAACAGGCGATTGCGCCTTTGCTGCACTCGTTAGGAGCGGGGAGCAGCCGAGCTTTGACATCGAGTGTCTTGCAACCGAGTTGGCGCGCCTTCCAACCTATGGCGCCCCTCTGCGGGTTTTGTTCGACTGGTCTACGCTCGAAAGCTGGCCGTTCCGTGCGCCTTCTGCCGCCGCGATCGCCGGTTGGAGCCGCGCGGCGCCTTCGATCACACGCGGCGCATTCGTCCATGCTCACAAATGGGATCGACAGGCGGCGTTACTCGCGGCTCTCTTGAGAGTGGCCAATGTCGAGGTCCTCTCTTTCCATCCGACAAGGCGCGACCAAGCTATCGCTTGGTTGCAGGGCCCGTTGCGAGAAATGTCCTTCAGCCCCGCCGATTGGTCGCCGTAGGCTTCGCCGCGGCGTAAAGTCAAGGAGGGCAGCACTCTCCCCAGCGCCGTTCCGGCCGCTGTTTGCAGGTGCGCTCCGGCGCAGCGTCAGAGGGCCGATCGGTGCTCCCAACGCTATTCCAAAACGCCACTCGTTGCGGCCAGGAGCCTAATCGGATTTCGCGTTTTTGCTCGAAGCAACCAATAGTTGGCAGAAACTAGCAAGACAGGGAGGGCCGCACAGTGGCAAATAGGGGCGTCGCTCTCTCCGGCGGGCGGATGGGGCTCAGGTGTTGGGCATGATGACACAATATTGGCTTCAAGAAAAAATGGCCGGATGTACCGTTGGTTGCGTTCTGACCTCGATTTCTTGCTTGCCGTGCATACCGTAGTCTTAGTTCGACGTGAATTTGCCGTACAAAGCTCGATATGAGCGATGACGTCTGATGAAGAACGGGTAAGACACGCCTTTACAGTAGGCACTAGTGTGATTTTTTTGGACGAGGAACCGAGTTATGAAGTCGTCTATGGCGGTCAGCGAGCTGGAAATAGCTCTGATAGAACTTGAATATGCGGCTGCCGATTTCAGCCACAGGAAAGCGTCCGAGCCTTTGGGGCTCTGCGACCTTGACGCTCTGCTTCCGACATTGATGGCGGCCAACCGAGCGGTTCAAGTTTCCGTAACTGCTTTGGGTAGAGGTGAGTCGAGACACGCCGCCTCCATCGGCAACGCGAAAACAGGTCTTTCCACGCGTCCCACGACGCGCCGTGAAACCATGGCCCGGACATATCCGGATTGTTCATAGCCTCGTTCAGGTTCACGGCCGCCTCCGCTTCCGCCTAACCAGCCGGGCCTGAGCCAGCAGGAAATCTGGGCTATCGAGGCGAGCGAGGCGAGGATGTGCGAACACGATCATCGCGGCGACCGTGACGCGTCCGGCATTTGCAGGCCCTGTCTTAGCCCGCATTTCTCAAACTACCTTTGCGCGCCCTTATTTACGATCTAGATTTGTTTTTTATTTTCAGCGCACGCGTACCGGCGCGCGTCTTCATCCAGCCTGGGGCTGGATGTTTGGTCGGTATC
>JBAQGU010000369.1:0-4113 GCA_049287975.1 Roseiarcus sp. | reverse complement strand
GGATGGGCGAGCACAAACCGCGCGAACCGCCAGGCGAGCGTCGCTTTGCCGATCCCTGCGCGACCGCCGATCAGCCAGGCGTGCGCGAGCCGTCCTTCGCGATACGCGCTCA
This sequence comes from Roseiarcus sp., assembly GCA_049287975.1. Classification (GTDB taxonomy): domain Bacteria; phylum Pseudomonadota; class Alphaproteobacteria; order Rhizobiales; family Beijerinckiaceae; genus Roseiarcus. The sequence goes on along the minus strand of JBAQGU010000369.1, from coordinate 4,001 downwards.
GCATTTCGGCCTCGGCGGCGCCATGGCCGACGAGCCGCGCGGCCGTCTTCGGATGCGGAGCGCCCTCGAACAGGTCGCTTTCCGGCGTCGGCTCGGATGGAGCCTTGCTCATTTCGCCTTCGCCTCCGAGGGCAGAAAGTCCGCCAGGCGCCGGCTGACGACGTCCCAGATCGCCTCCGCGACCTCGTCCTCGCTCAGGGTCGCGTCGATCACGGCGCAGCGCTCGGGCTCCTCGCGCGCGATCCGCAGGAACGCGTTACGCAGCGTCTCGTGGAACGCGAGCCCCTCGCCCTCGAAGCGATCGGGAGCCCCCTGCCCGCTTCGGCGCTTGGCGGCGCGCTCCAAGCCCCGTTCCGCCGGCAAGTCGAGGATCAATGTGAGGTCGGGGCGCGTCCGATCCAGGACGATGTCCTCGAGACGCGTGATGAACTCGGGGTCGAGCTGGCCCGCTGCGCCCTGATAGGCCCGGGTCGAATCGGCGAAACGGTCGCAGACGACCCAATCGCCGCGCGTCAGGGCTGGTTCGATCGTCACATCGATATGGTCGATGCGCGCGGCGGAAAACAGCAGCGCCTCGCCGGACGGACCGTACCGGGCGGCCTCGCCCGATAAAATAACCTGGCGCAAGGCTTCCGCGCTGGGCGAACCGCCGGGCTCGCGTGTCGAGACGACATTCACGCCGAGAGATTTCAGGCGGTGAGCCAATTCGCGCGCCTGGACGGATTTGCCGGCTCCCTCGCCGCCCTCGAACGTGATGAAGCGGCCGCGCGAGGACGCGGCCGAGTTCATTTCTTCGCCAGGGTCTTGCGTATCCAACTCTGCGCCAGCTCCAATCCCGCATCGACCGCTCGCCGCGTCAGCCCGCCCTCGGGCTCCGCTTCCAACGTCTTTACCGGCAGATCGAGCGCGAGTGTGGTTCCGCGCCAGACCTTTAGCCGCCCGACCTCGACCCCCTCGCTCACGGGCGCGACGAGCGGACCCATATAGACGATCTTCGCCGTCAGCCGGTCGCTGCCGCCGCGCGTGAGGAAGATCTTGGCGGTCTGCTCGCAAGTCACCGGAACCTCGCCCCGCGCGCCGCCGTAGACGGCGATGGTTCCCACGACGTCGCCGGGTTGGAAGAGAACGCGCGGATCAAAGGAGCGGAAGCCCCAGTTGAACAATTTGCGCGCTTCCTCGGCTCTTTCGCTGGCGGTCTTCAGGCCGTTGACGACGACGATCAGCCGCTGTCCGTTCTGCACCGCCGAACCGACCAGTCCGAACCCGCTCTCGGCGATGTCGCCGGTCTTCAGGCCGTCGGCCCCGATATCCATCGTCAGCAGGGGGTTGCGATTGAGCTGACGGATCCTGTTCCAGGTGAATTCCTTCTCGCCGAAGTATTTGTAGTACTCTGGATATTCGCGAATGATGTGGGCGGCCAGCAGCGCCATGTCGCGCGCCGTGACGCGATGGTTCGGATCGCCCTTCCCCCAGGGATTGGTAAAATGGGAGTGGATCATGCCGAGTTCGGCGGCGCGCTTGTTCATCAGCTCGGCGAAATTGTCCTCGGTGCCGCCCAGTCCCTCGGCCAGCGTGATCGCCGCGTCGTTGCCCGATTGAATGACGAGGCCGCGGATCAGGTCTTCGATGCGCACCTGGCTGTGGACGTCGAGGAACATCGCCGACCCGTGCGAATGGGCGCCGCCCGTGCGCCATGCATTTTCCGACACCTGAAACTTGTCGTCCAGATGCAGACGCCCTTCCTTCAATTCGTGAAAGACGATCTCGGCGGTGAGCATCTTGGTGGTCGATGCCGGCGCCATCGGCTGGTCGGCGTTCTTTTCGAACAGGATCGCCCCGCTCTCGTAGTCCTCGACCAGAGCGAACGGCGCGATGGTCTGAAAGCCATCGGCTGCGCTCGGCCGCACGCCCGCGAGCGCGAGGAGAAACGCGGCGAAGGCGACTCCGATCAGGACGAGGCAACGGCGAGGAGGATACAATTTCGTTCATCCGCCGCGCGGCCCAGGATTTGCCGCGCCCGCCTGTTCTTGCATCGCCACTGCGACAAATCAACGACTCGGCGAGGGTTCGGTTAAGGGGCGCCGTCCGCCCGACTGAGGCCGCGTCTGGCTTCGCGAAGGGCTCGGGCGAGGATTTTTCGGTTTCGTGAGTTTTCAAGGCTTTGCAGGCAGGAAAATTTTCGTCCCCCGTCGGATTGCGAGTTCTCGGGGCAATCCTGATCGCGTTGTTCAGGCTAGATCGGCGTGCCTGCCCGCCGTCGGATCGATGTCGAGGCTTCGACATCGTCTCCGCAAGGATCCGGCGAACCAAGCACAGCAAGCAGATGTGATCGCCCTAGCGCCTCGGTGTGGGAAAGCAGGCGCCGATTTCAGTTCTGCGTCGAGCGTTTTCAAAGTATTAGGCGCCTGTTTCTGTCCCTTCGCAACTTTGTCATTCTTGCTGCTCGTCAGCCGGAGCCGCACAACGGTCAGCCGCGCGGCTGTGTACCATATCTTGTAGGTTCGAGGCTTCCGAGACCCTACCATTTCGCAGCGCGGATTCAATCTTTTCAAGCCATTGCGGCGCCATTTCCCGGCAACTCCTTTTTCAGTCAGCCTCTCGCGCCGCGATCCCGTCCCGGCGACCGAATCGCCTCGGTTCAAAAGCTCGACAATCGCCTCGGCGGTCTCCTCTGAGACGACGGCCCAGGAACAAACATAGAACAACTACGCAACTCTGGCAAGAAATTTGTTGAGCGGCTTGGTTGAGCGGCTTGGGAGTTACGCAACCAACCCAAATCCAAGCCCCTTTGCTGAAGTCCTTCGTCTGGCTGTTAATTATGTTATTTCAATCTGTTACAAGGTTTTCTAAAACAGGCGCCTTCATTTCTCGCGTTGTTGTCCTCCAAACCAGCGTGGAATACCGCGCCTACGGACCCAGGATCGGCAAGGCTGAAGAGCCAAACGAACACCCTAGCACGTCTTGATTTTTTAGAAAGAGAAATCAACGTCGACAGAAAATGCCGATCTTTCTGTTTACCCGGAGTAGGCCCTGTCCCTCGGTTGGGCAGGCGACGCCCAGGATCCAACGTCGTGGCAGAATTTCAGCTATTGCTTCGCCTCCTCGGCGGCCGCCATTCGCCCAACGGCCTCAATCACGGTCTCCGGTCGGTCCAGCTGGACATCGTGGCCGCTGCCTTGCGCGACGATCAAACTGCCCTGCGGAGAAAGGGCGGCGAGTTGCTGCTGGAGCCGCATCAAGGTTGGCTCCCATTCCCTGAAGTAGGGCCCGTGATCGGTCGCGGCGATCACGGTGAGCGGCACATCCGGAAACGGACCGGCATTCCTGACCTGCCGGTTGCTCTCGGCAACACCCTCCTGCTCCAAATAGGCCGCCGTTCCCGGGACAAGTTTCGCACGCGTCTTCAACTCACTGGGCGCCTCGGTGCTGGAGGATTCCAGCAAGACGATGCCAGACACTTCCTTCGGGTACTTTCGCGCGAACATCTGCATGTAGAGGCCGCCGAGCGAATGCCCGACCAGAATATATGGCGGATGGGTATCGGCCGCCGTGAGTAGCGCATGCAGCCTGCTCGCTACCTGATCGGCGGTAATCGTGGCGCGAGTGTCTTTGAGCTGCGCGCTCTCGCCGAGGCCGAGGCGATCGTAGAGCACGACGCGAGCGAAGGCCGCGATCGGGCCGGCGACTGATTTCCAGGTGGTGGAATCGTTGCCAAGGCCCGCCTCGAGGACGACCGTGGGGCCGGACTCGCCGATCGTTTCAACGTGCAGCCTGTCGCTGCCGACCGTGACGAGTGCGTCGCGGGCCGGCGCCACGACCGGAGCGAGAAAAACGAAAATGGCCGCCAGAAATGGGGCAACCAAGGCCATATGTCGCTTGCTCAAAGCCGGCTCCCTGGCGCGCACCTGCCTCGCCGAAGGTTCGACCAATTGGGAGGTCGACGTCAATATAGCCGATTTAGAATAGGCTCCGTGGCCGCCCCGTCCCGCGAAGCGCTCACC
>JBAQGU010000368.1:0-10327 GCA_049287975.1 Roseiarcus sp. | reverse complement strand
TGCGCGAACATCAGCGCGGCGCCGTGCTTCATGCTCGGCGCGAGTTCGTTGCGGTAGATGTCGGCCTGCAATTCGTCCGGCGTCAGCATCATGACGATGTCGGCCCATTTGGCTGCGCCGACTACGTCGAGCACCTTGATGCCTTCGCCTTCGGCCTTCTTGACCGAGGGCGAATTCGTACGCAGCGCCGCCGCTATGTCCTTGACGCCGCTGTCGCGCATGTTCAGCAGATGGGCGTGGCCCTGGCTGCCGTAGCCGACCACGGCGACCTTCTTGCCCTTGATCAGATTGAGATCGGCGTCCCGATCGTAATAAACGCGCATGGTCCTGGTCCTTCGCTGGCGTTTCCACCGCTGTCTTGTCGTTGGAAAGGCGCGGCTGAAAGCCCCGCGCCGATGGCGGACTTTCTAGTGAAGGCGCGGCTTGCGATCAAGCGGGCATTGTAGCGAGTGGGGCCGGGCGCCTGGTTTTTGTGTATCTGCTATTTTGGCGAAGTGACCGATATACCAAGAAGCCAATAACCTATATACCAAAAGGAGCGGCCGGCCGAAGACAGGGGTTACGCCCATCTTCGATATTCGGGTGATCGCCGCGCAATTCCACCGCACGCTGCGGCCATCCGGCGCACTCCGCGAAGCGGAGGGTGGTCCACTTGTTAAACACACGACCTGCCGTAGAAAACTCTCGGCCTGCTCAGTCGACTGCGCCTCGGCGAAGCTTTCGCCGATTCTCACCTGTACGGTGCGCCCCGGTCGCAACTGAAGCCGGGCCGAGACGACCAGGCGCAACTGCGGTCGGAGCGAGTGAGCGAGCGGGACGACGAATTCGCCGGCATAGCCCTCCGCCGCACCGCCGGCCTCTACGTCCCGATAAAACATCGGAGTCGAAACGGGAATTAACGGACATTCGAAGAAACTGCCGGCACTGTCGAATCTGACAGTCGGCCGGAGCCACGCCGCTCGAGCGCGACGAGGAGGCGGGTTCGGCGGGACGGAACGCGGCCGCACCGAAAGGGGCGACGCCGCGCCTTCGGAACCGACCCGGAAACGGCGTGTCGCCGGGAAGATACAGAACAGCAGCGGACGCCGACCCCGAACACCTCGAACCTTCGCAACCTCGCCGCAGCAAGCCGCGCCGCACCCCATGGGCAGGCGACCGGCCGTTGCCGGCCCACCGACACATCGGCCTCCCCCTACCGCTCCCGGCTTGGGAGCTACTACGCGACGGGGCAGGGATCCAATTAGCGCGAGCAGGGAATTGATTCCGCCTTTTCGACCGGAGCAGGGAATTTGGCGCAAAATCGATCGCCGCCCCGACGCGTCCAATTGCGTCAAAGAGCATCTTCGTGGAGGATAAGAAAATTATCAACCCGGGCGACGAAGGATAAAGAACTCAATGCGCTTGTTGGACTCCAGGACACCGCCCAATTTTACCGCTTCGGTCATTCCCAGCGTGCTCGCGGGCCTGTCCCTATTTGGTAATGGAGGGCTCACCGTAATCCCATAATCCCTAATCGCTTTGCGATCCATATTCTCGCTGCCGTGCGAAGCTGATCTCGGAGCGCACCGGGCCGCCATGGCCGCCGGAGCCTCGCCGCCGCAAGGTCATCGCGAAGAGGCCAAGGCGTGCGCCTTGGATTTAGCGCCGTCTGTGCGTGCTGTGGGATCGCGGGGGGCGATCGATGGCATCGGGGCGCAGCTCACGCTGATGGAGATCGAGACGCCGGGCGGCAAAAGAGTCTGGCGCTATGGCACGCTTCGCCGGATTTTCGAATATCCGCGCGAGCGTTGCCGAAATTGTGGGGGAGCAGGCGGATGGGGAGCGTGCGTCGTTCGCCCCATGCCCTGCCATAGACGAATCGACGAATTTTTTGATGGGTTAGTCAACTGCGCGATGATAGGATCAGTTCGTGACGGAACGTTAGGAAGCGGGGAGTCCAGAATAATGCTCGAATATGTCGTCCCAATAAAGGCGCCGTTCGAAAACCCGCAAATCAGAACCTTGCCGCTCTGACTATGATATATGGACTAACTTGAGTCGACAGGGTAAAACTGCATGCGTGCCGCCCTCATCGTAACATTAATTTGTTTTTCTGCTCCCTTGGCGTCCGCCACAAATGTACCCGATTTTGATACGAAGGGATATTGCAAGAATACAAATGACATAGTGGACCAACAGTCTCATAAAAATTACGACTATTGTATTCATAGTGAAAAGAAGGCACAAGAATTACTAACGAAGCTGATCGACGTTATTTCAGTTGAGGAAGTCAATAACTGCATAAACAAAGCTTCCAAGAACGACTTAGGATCATATGTAGCCTTGGCCGTGTGTATCGAATTACATCCAAGTTTTGGGTCGAGTAAAAATACATCACCGACATCGGCCGACCTCTCCGCACATGCGCGCGCGGCGGAGCCAGTATCCCAGACGGTGGTCCCTTCCGTTAATTCGACTACGCTCAGCGAGGCAGGCTCACAAATTCAAGCGAGTAAATTTCGCTTTGATCACAATATAGACTTTGGCGCCGTTGATCCCGACGTTCGAGAACTCCAGATTTACTTGAATACAAATGGCTTCCGCGTTGCTGACAACGGCCGGGGATCCCCTGGGCACGAAGTCGATGTCTTCGATGCTGCCACAAGAGTCGCTCTCAGCAAATTTCAGACGGCGCATGCAGCGCAAATTTTGGTTCCGTTCGGAATTACGAAGGGGACGGGTCGGTTTGGAAATGCGACGCGTAAATACATCAATGAAATGCAATCAGCACAAGCCCACAATCCATAAGGCGGCGCAAACCTCGAATGCGCAAGGGAGAACTGGCCGAAGGCGCAACTCGAGGTGCTTCCGCCCGGTTCGGCGCGTGGTGCGTTGGACCGCGGTCATTGCTACGTGCACGGGCATGGCGGCCACATCCTGCACCACAGCGACGGACGCCCTCGCGTCAGGCCGTGCTGATTGTTCGTTCTCACCGGCGTGCTTTCCGGCATTGCGGCGGTCCTTCTGACGGCTCGCGTGGGGTCGACGCGCCCCAACATCGCCCTCGGTTGGGAGCTCGAGGTGGTTACCATGGTAATCCTCGGCGGTGTTTCGATAGCTGGCGGCTCGAAGACGATCCCCGGCGTCGTGATCGCGGTATTCGTCCTCGGCCTGGTGGCGTTCGGCCTGTCTTTGATCAATGTACCGGGAATCGTGATCAGCGTCATATTGGGATTCTTGCTGATAGGCTCATCGCGCTTCCGATTCCTGGTCGGAAATTCGTGGCTTCGCTACGGAGTAGACGCGAAGCGACTGCCCGTTCTGGGACGACACATTGATTGTTCGGCGATAAAGTGACAGTGCGCGCTTTATCGAGGTGGGATCCGGGGGCGGGGATTGCGGTAGCATTTTCCCGGTCGTGCTATTTGCACTAAGAAATTGCGTATTGACGGGCGAATCACCGCAGTCGGCTGGTCACGCCGCGACCCCCTGACGCAACACCCCGCTCGCAAAAGGGGCCGTCTCTACTTTGCCAACCGAGGACATTTCCGCGTTGCGCCGGCGCCGGTGCGATGGTAGCTTTCCATGACCTGATATAGAGACAAAGGAGCCGATGGTGACGTTCCGTGCAGCCTCTCGTCGTGGATTTATGGTGGGCGTGGGGGCCACGCTGCTCGCGGGATCTCGCCGCAGCGCCGTCGCGGCGCCTACTTTCAAGACTGTCGAGCCGGGCGTGCTGACGATCGCCAACAGCAATGAAATGCCGATGATCGCGATGGAGGACGGCAAGCTGATCGGTTCCGACGCCGAGATCATCGAGACGATCGCCGCCAAGATGGGCCTCGGCTGCAAGTCCGCGCAGATGGAATGGTCGGCGACCGTGCAGTCCGTCAAGAGCGGGCGCGCCGACATCATGATGGGCAACATGGGATGGACGCCGGCGCGCGCCGCCGTGCTGCTGATCACCGATGCGATCTATTACGCGGGCACCATGGTCTGCATGAAGCAGGACCAGCCTTTCACCAGCTTTACGGTCAACGACGCCAAGGGCCACTCGATCGGCACCGTGAACGGCTTCACGATCGTTCCGGAGATGAAGAAGCTGCCCGGCGTCGGCGAAGTGAAGCTCTACGACAACAGCGACGGTTGCATCCGCGACGTCGTGGCCGGAAGGCTCGATTTCGCGATACTGGATGCGCCGCTGGTCGACTACCTGATCCTCAAGAACCCGAACTGGAACCTGAAGCAGGTTCCGATGACGCATGACGACGCGTTCCCGCAGATCACCAGCAAGCAGCACACCGTGATGGGCATGAATCAGCAGAATTTCGACCTGTTCGACGCGGTGAACGCCGGCGTGAAATGGATGTGGAAGACCGGGCAGAACGGCGCGCTGATGAAAAAATACGGCCTCGCCAATCCGGATTATCTGGTCGCGCCCGCTAAGAATCTGCGCATTGGCGTCGACCGCGACGCCGACGGCAACGTCATTGGTCCCGGCGCGCATCCTACCAAGGATTTCTCGTCGCTGTTCGGTTGATGAATTCCGGGCCGATCCGCGAGCCCACGCCCGCCGTCCTCGTCCAAGCCGTCGGCTTGACCAAGCGCTTCGGGGAGATCGACGTCGTCAAGGACGTCGATCTCTCGGTTCGGGTCGGCGAGAAGGTCGCGATCATCGGACCGAGCGGCTCGGGCAAGACCACCTTGTTGCGCTGCGTCGCGCATCTCGAGCGGCCAACCTCGGGATATGTCGCCATCGGCGGCGAACGCATCGGCGATAAGCTCGTCAATGGACGCTGGCGGGAGATGTCGGACCGGGAGATCGCCGCAATCCGCGCCGGGATCGGCATGGTGTTCCAGCGCTTCAACCTGTTCCCGCATCTGACGGCGTTGGAAAACGTCATGCTCGGCCCCACCCGCGTGCTGAAGCGCAGCCGCGCCGAGGCCGAGCCGCTGGCGCGCGGACTGCTCCGCAAGGTCGGCCTCGAACACAAGGCCGTCGACTATCCGGAGAGGTTGTCCGGCGGGCAACAGCAGCGCGTGGCGATCGCTCGTTCGTTGGCCATGCAGCCGAGGCTGATGCTGTTCGACGAAGCGACCTCGGCGCTGGATCCCGAGCTGATCGGCGAAGTGCTGAACGTGATGCGCGGCCTGGCGCGCGATGGGATGACGATGCTGATCGTCACCCACGAGATGCGGTTCGCCGAAGACGTCGCGGACCGCATCGTGTTCATGGATCATGGCCGGATCGTCGAGGAGGGGGAGCCCCACCAACTGTTCCGCTCGCCGTCCCATCCTCGGACGCGGGCGTTCCTACACGCCGTGGTCGACCGTGAGGCGATGACCGAGGCGCCGGCTTCGTGAGCGCTTGGCTGACCGTCTGGGGCCTGCTCCCGGTCCTCTTGGGCGGCGCCGTCATCACGCTCGAGATCACCGCGGGCGCATTCGTTCTGGCGACGCTGATCGGCGTGACCTTCGCCATTCTGCAGCGGCTGGAGTCGCGTCCGCTCCGGGTCGCGATCGCGACGTATGTCGACGTGTTTCGGGCCGTCCCGGTGCTCACCCAGCTGTTCATCATCTATTTCGGCCTGACCGAAATCGGCATCCGGCTGGATCCCTTGCCCTCGGCCATCGTCGGTTTCGGAATCTATGGCGGCGCCTATCTGACCGAGGTGTTTCGGGCGGGCGTCGAATCGATCCACCACGGGCAGGTCGAGGCGGCGCAAATGCTCGGAATGACGCGGCCGGCGGCGCTGCGCATCGTCATCCTGCCGCAGGCCGTTCGCGTGGTGCTGCCGCCGCTCGGCAATTTCGCGATCGGGCTTTTGAAGGACACCGCGCTGGCTTCCGCCGTCGCGGCGCCCGAGCTGATGTTCCAGGCCCGGACGCTGGTCGACAAAACGTTCCTCGCCACGCAGATATTCGTGACCACCGCGGCGATCTATCTGGCGATGAGCCTGCCGCTGGGATACCTGACCCGCCGGGCGGAGGCGCGCCTGTCGCGTGGCCGGCGATGAGGTGGGCGACCCAATGACCTGGGACATCTTCACCGACAGCTTGCCCGAGCTGCTAGTGGCGGCCGGGGGAACGCTGCGCATGACGGCTTTCGCCTTCCTGTTCGCCGCCCTGCTCGGCTTGGCGCTCGCCATTCTGCGCCTCGCCGGCGGCCTGACCGGCCGCCTCGCCTTTCTCTACATCGAAATCGTGCGCGGCATGCCGGCACTGGCCCTGCTATTTCTGATCTATTTCGGCTTGGCGCCCCTCGGCCTCGTGCTGAATTCGTTCGCTGCAGCGGTCGTGGCGTTCGGCCTGAACGGCGCCGCCTATCTGGCGGAGGTCTATCGCGCGGGCATCCAGGCGGTCGATCCCGGCCAGCGCGAGGCGGCCCAGATGCTCGGGCTGCGGAGGTCCCAGGTGATGTACGAGATCACCCTGCCTCAGGCCGTGCCCGTCGTGCTGCCACCCATGTGCAACTATCTGGTGTCGCTGTTGAAGGACACTTCGATCGCGTCGCTGATCGCGGCGCCGGAGCTGATGCTCCGCTCCCGCGACCTGGCGGGGACCTATTACCTGCCGATGGAATTTTATTTGCTGGCCGGCGGCATGTATCTGATCATGGCGTGGCCGATGATGCACGGCGCGCGGCGGCTGGAACGCCGCTTCACGCGCGGCCGCCTGCAGGGAGGTAGGACATGAGTGAACATGGAATTCCCGAACGGGCCGACGCGGTCGTGATCGGCGCTGGCGCGCTGGGCGCCGCTACCGCCTTTCACCTCGCCAAGGCGGGGTTGTTCGTGGCGCTGCTCGACAAGGCGGAACTCGCCTCCCAGAGCTCCCCGCGAGCTGCTGGCCTCAGCGGCCAGCTCCGCTCCGACCCGACGATGACGCGCATCGCGGCCAGAGGCGTCGAGAAGATCGTAAATTTCCAGGCCGAGACCGGCGAGCCCATCATCTTCTATCAACCCGGCAGTCTGAAGATCGCCCGCCGGCCCGAACACGAGGCGCAACTCCACGAGGAGGTCGCGCGGGGCGAGGAACTCGGCCTGGACGTCGCGATGATCCCGCTCGACGAAGCCCGGCGCTTGATGCCGTATCTCGTGACCGAAGGTGTGCGTGCCGTCATGCACATGCGCACCGACGTCTACCTCGAGCCGGTTCAGGTCCCCCTCGGTTACAGCAGGGCGAGCTCGAGATTGGGCGCTGCGCTGGCGCCGAATACGCCCGTCGAGGAGATCCTCACGGAGGGCGGCTGCGTCGCCGGCGTGCGCACGTCTCGCGGGGAGATCCGAGCGCCTATCGTGGTCGACGCGGGCGGCGCGTGGCTCCGCCTTCTGGCTGCGCAGGGCGGATCGACGGTGAAGGTCGTGCCGACCCGGCACCAGCTGATGGTGACGGTTCCGCTACCGAAAGTGCGGCCGAACCAGCCGATAACGCGAATCATCGACGCCAACGTCTACGTGCGGCCGGAGAAGGGCGGCCTGATGCTAGGCGGATACGAGTCCGATCCAGCGCAGTACGACATGCGCGATCTGCCAGCCGATTTTCATATCGATAACCTCGAGCTCGATCTATCGGTCCTCCGGCGGTTGGCGGAGAGCGTTGCAAAGCAGTTTCCGATATTCCGCGATGTGGCCGTGCAGGAGTTCCGTGGCGGGTTGCCGACAATGACGGCGGACGGCGAGCATGTATTGGGTCCGGCGCCCGGCGTCAGTGGGCTCTATCTGATCGGCGGCTGCTGCGTCGGCGGTCTCACGACCGCTCCGGCGCTGGGCGAGCTGCTGGCTGAATGGATCACCGAAGGGCGTCCGTCGATCGACGTGTCCTTCATGGCGCCGGGTCGGCTGGCCACGGGCCTCTCGGAGGACCGGCTGCGCGAACTGTGCCAGCTGCGATATGCGCACCACTACTGGTCGCCGGAAACGATGCCGCACTTGGCCGCCGATGAGAGAGATAGCACCCGCAGTAGTCTCGGACTTTGCCTCCGCGAAGTCCCCAAAGCGCCTCATCAGTCGGCCCCTTCGACAGGCTCAGAGTCTGGCTTCAAAATCAAGTTAGCCCACCTGACGTAGGATCCGTCTGCGATGTCGCAATTTGTCGGGGCGTAAAATCGGACGAAAAAGCCTTTGTCTATACTGTAGATCGCCAGAATACCGTGGACGATAAGCTTCGATAGGTGAGAAAATTCCCGGCGAAGTTGTCTGTTATATACTTCAACGTGAGTGTAGTGTGGACGCCTCCTGTAGTCGCGATCCGCGAGTTCGGGAATGGCAACATTTGAGCCTCTTGCAGAATTCATTGGTCGCGGGAGAATTTTCCACGCCTTTCGGAGAGTCATAACCAAAGATAGACTGGAAAACTGCGGCTTTTGCGGCTCGGGAAGCTTGCGCGCTTCGTCACGGACCCAGTTCAGAACCGCGACATCACTGACGCCTAGGATGCGCGCAATGGAGCAAAAACTGACTTTGCCCATTGCATAGTGAAGCATGGCCAGCGCCTTCATCGCTGGCGGCTTGCCACGCGGCGGCTCATAGGTGAAATTGCAACCGCATGAACGGCAAAGGTAGCGCTGAACGTCACGCACAATTCCATTCTTCATATGATCCGCAGCGCCGCAGCGCTTGCAGCAAACCTCGCTCATGGCGGGCCCCTTTTCCGTTCCCCGCCCAGGGGTTTGCCGCTAAAATGGTTGATTCTATCTTAACTTATGACTCTCTATTCTTTTATCGATTTGATGATTTGTGGCAGCGCGGCGTCGACCAGATGATCTTGCGCCTGACGGGCAGCTTCCTTGCCGGCCGCTTGAACCACGCTCGATGCCGATCAGGCTGAGGCCGATCAGGGCGATCACAATGGCTTCGGTCGCGAGATCGCCGCGGGAATGCGTGGCGATCAGCCCGCCGAGAATCCGCCCGATTGATTCTGGCTGGGAGAGCTTAGCGGCGAACGGTTATCATGCGGTTACCTCGGGAGCCGACTTCCGGTCCCTCGTGCGGGACGCTCAAATCTCACTTCACTTTCGCACGCGACTCGGATACGCCGATTCCCTAGCGTTGTTGGGTCCATCGTTGCGTCATAACGTTGAGTTCGCGGTAAAGTTGTTTCAGCACTGCGCCACCAACCATGCATTGGAAGTCCCATCCGCCATGCGCGCCATCCCCATCGATGTGCTCAGAGCCTTTGTCGCGGTGGTGGACTCGCGCGGTTTCACGCGGGCGGCCGAGGATCTGGGACGCACGCAGCCGACGGTCAGCCTCCAGGTGAAACGGCTGGAGGAACTGATCGAAGCGCCATTGTTCGAGAAAGCTTCGCGGCTGATTCTGACGCGGAGCGGCGAGATATGCCTCGATTACGGTCGAAAGATTCTCGCCCAGCACGACGAAATGCTCGACTTCGTGGTGCGTCAACGCTCGGGCAGCGATCCGATCCGTTTGGGAATGCCGGGCGAGTTCGCGGCGTTTTTGGTGCCGAACGTCGCCAGTCTGACCCATCGCGACGGACAGCGATTGCATTTCGATTTCACCTGCGAAATGTCGGAGACGCTGCTGGATCGCCTTCGCGCCAATCAACTCGACGTCGCTCTCGCCTTGATGTCCGACGGCGGCGCGGAAGACGCGGTAGCGGAATGGCGGTTGCCGATGGGTTGGATTTCGGCGCCCGGCTACCAAGCGCCGAAGGACAGTCCGGTGCAGTTGATCACCACCCCGGAGCGTTCGCTCTACTACCAAATCGCCACCGCCGCGCTGCATCGCGCCGGACGGAAATTCGAAATCGTATGCAAGAGCGCAAATTTCGACGTGTTGAAGACCGCCGTCGATTCCGGGTTCGGCGTTTCCGCTATCGCCAAGGGGTTGGCGCCCAAGGGCTCGCGACTCGTCCCGTCCGCGCAGATCGCCGGTCTGCCGGACGTCACTCTCGGTCTGTTCGCGCGCGCCGGAGGGGCGTCGCCGCCCTCGCGACCGCTCGTCGAACACATGATCGACGTCCTGAGCACTTCCCCGGCGCTCAGCCACACTTGAGCCCGAACTATCGGGTTTTGCCGTTCCGCTCGCAAAAAACGCGCGCGTTAGGGGTCCATGTGGATTGCGCTGTCCGGCTTTGCCCTGCCACTCTCGGTTTTTCTCGTTGCCGCGATGTTCGCGGCGCTGAATCCCGCCTTCCTGTCGGCCGACAATATCGTCGGAATCGTTCACCGAATGGCGACGGTGGGAATAATCGCGGAAGGCATGACCTTCGTAGTCATGACGGGCGGCATCGATCTTTCCGTTGGACCCGTGCTGGCGATTTCCGGCCTCGCTTCATTCTTCGCTCTCCAGTATAGCGCGCCGGTCATTCTCGCCGTGCTTGGGGG
>JBAQGU010000367.1:0-2046 GCA_049287975.1 Roseiarcus sp. | reverse complement strand
CCCTCACCCCGGCCGGCGAAGCCCGACTGAAAGCGGCCGCCGCGAAATGGCGAGAGGCGCAAGCGGAGTTCGAAACGGCCTTTGGCGCGGGCGAAGCGGCCAATTTGCGCTCCACGCTGAGGCGCGTGGTCGCCGAGACCTGAAAGTAATACGCATGTCATTCCCGCGAAAGCGGGAATCGTGCGTCCGCGACGACGCTTTGCTAGCGCGGTGAAAGTCCGCGCCTGGGTGGGTCGTAGCCCAGTAATCGAAGGTAACTGCGTCGTCGCGAGGCGGGGTGCGGAGCAACTGGAGCTGAAACGACAGTCCGTAGGTTGACGAACCTGATTCGGCGGTATCCCGTGGCGAGCCTGCGATTCCATGGCGAAGCCTGGAACAACCTCTGGCGCTGAGGCGACTGACAAAGCGACCTGGGGACGGATTACGTGGTTGAGGGCGGAATGTCGGGAATGCAGAGCGGAGTAAGCGGAGAGGCCCGTCGGCTCGGGTGAGGCCGGCGGGAGTCAGAACCTTCATAATACCGACGCCGTTTGGTAGAACGGAGAGAGGGGCGGCGAGCAAAACCGCTCCGAGAGAAGGGAGGTAGGAAGTTGGAGGCGAGACGACGGGGATGACGCAAGAGAATTCCGGCAGTGCCGATGAGGCTACGCAAGGAAGAGAGACAGCCAGTGGGAACCCCCCCGATCTATGGTGGGTCGAAGCGTCGATCTGGACGGATCGCATGGTCTCGGCGCTGGGCAACGGCGTCAAGGGAGGCAAATGGTTCAGCTTGGTGGATAAGGTCATCCGCCTCACGACCCTGGAAACCGCGTGGCGCAAAGTCGCGGGGAAAGGGGGCTGCGGGGGTGGAGGGCCAGAGCGTGGAGCGGTTCGTGGCCGGCGCGGAGCTTTATCTTTCGGAACTTCATGAGAATTTGAAGTCCGGGAGCTATCGCGGGTGCGATTCAAAGTGATGCGCAGTACGCTGTCGATTCGACGAATCGATGGAGGCTCAGCATATGGCGACGACGAAACTCAGCGACGAAGAGTTTTTGGCATTTCTAGAGAAGCACCCTGATCTTCGGGATCGATTCGCGGCGATAGTCAGCGTCGTAGAGAACTCGGAGGGAAATCTCGAGGAGGCGGACACGGCCGAAGAGCGGATCATCGAGGAGATGCGGCATTTGGGGCGAGGGCGCCGAAATCAGCTGAACTATCGCGAAGCCTTGGCCAATGGTCTGCCGATCGGCTCCGGAGAGATCGAAAGCGCGCACCGCTACATCGCGCAACTACGCTTGAAGCGACCCGGAGCCCGGTGGCGCGTGGAACACGCCGAATACAGGCTCGCGCTCCGCATCAATCGTAGAAACGGCGACTGGAAGGCCTATGGGGCCACGTTCGGCAGAACCCGATCGCCAGCAGCAAATCAGAACCGGCCACCCCTATCGCGAAAAGTCGCAGCGTGATTGCACCACTTTGGATCGCACCCGGAGTTCGATAGCGCAGTTGACGCGCACATGCAGGCTGCCGCGCAAGTCGATAGAGCCAAAGGCTCGGCGGAAGAGGCCCTCGACGAAATACAGGACGTTTCCCGCGGCCTGAGGGAGACGAACCCGGAGAAGACGCTTCCCTCGGAGAGGGACATGGACGAGATCGAATGAGCCGCCGAGAAAGATCGCCATGCTCAACAGCATTCCGCTAGATGGGTGAATGCGACCTCGCCGCTTTCGGGCGGTCTTCTTTTCAAGCAGTCGCTTCGCCACGAAATCCAGGAATCGGTCAGTACCACGCGTTCTCCGGCGCGGGCGTAGGACAAAGCCGGCTCTCGTGCCTACGTGGCACCCGCAATCATTTCTCGTACTTTGTGTGTGATGTGCTCGGAGTGATACGGCTTGATTTTCACCGGAGGCCAACGGCCCCGCGCACAATGGGCCAAATTGAGCCATCGCCTCGCGTGGCGGTTCGCTGAAGGACCTGATCCATCATTCCGACCGCGGCGTGCAATACGCCTGCCGCGACTACGCCTTGCGCCTGAGCCAGATCGGCGCCCACGCCAGCATGAGCCGC
>JBAQGU010000366.1:0-7958 GCA_049287975.1 Roseiarcus sp. | reverse complement strand
GTGATAGGCGCGCGCGCCGCGCCAGCCACGGGCGGACCCGCGCAGTCGTTCTCGCTCAAAGCTGGCCAGGAGGTAACCCTTCCGATCAGAATAGACGGCCAGCGCGTCGTTCTCGGCGTCCCGCGCCAATCCAAGCTCGGGACCGCGCAACCCAAAGAGGGTGAGATCACGGTCGGGCTGACGCCGGGCGACAAGAAGACGCTCTACTCGCAAGTGCTCGTCACGGAAAAGACCTCCGTCCCGATCGACTTCGTCGCCACCGGCCTGATCGGGGAGATCAAGATCGACGAGAGGGTCATCTGCGGCCGCCTCGACCAGCCGACCTCGATCCACATCGGCTCGGTCTCCTGGCGCGTATCGCTCAATACCTTCGAGGTCGGCAAAGGCGGCCCCTGCCCGTGAGGAATGCAGCCGCGCTGCGCGGCTGTCAAAGAGCGCTTCACTTTCCGGGCGTCAACCAAGCGGAACCACAGCGGATCTTCAGACGAAGGCCTCGGCCAGCAGATCGCTCATTTGCCTCCAGGATCGGGCGTCGGCCTTGGCGTCGTAGCGGGCAAAGTCGGGACGGCCCATGCGATCGGCGTGTTTGTTGGTGAAACTGTGCACGACCCCGCCGTAGATGGTGATCTGCCAATCGACGCCGCCCTCGTTCAGCATCTTGCTGAAAGCCTCACGCGCTTCGGCCGGGATCGACGGGTCGTCGGCGCCGAGCAATGCCAGCACTTTCGCGCGGACCTGCTTGGCGTCATCAGGCGAAGTAACCTGAAGGCCGCTGTGGAACCCGACCGCCGCCTTGATGTCCGCTCCACTCAGCGCCAGCTCGAACGACATGGTTCCGCCGAAGCAGAAGCCGATGGCGGCCACGCGGCCTGCGTCGACTTCAGGGCGCGCGACCAGGGCGTCGAGCGCGTTGACTGTGCGGGCGCGAACCTTCGCGGCCTCGGTGCGCAGCGGCTGCAGTAGCGTCATGACCTGGTCGATCTGAGTAACCAATTTCTGCTCGCCATGGAGGTCACAGGCCATCCCGACGTAGCCAAATTCCGACGCCATGCGCTCCGCGCGCGATTTGGCATGGTCCCCGAGACCAAACGCCTCGGGAAAAACCAGCACCGCGGGCCGGGAGCCGCTGATGGTCTCGTCATAGGCGAGATGGCCGATCATCTTCAGCCCGTCCGCTTCGTAATGCACACTTTCAGTCTTCATGGCTTGCTCCTCTTCGGCGCCTGTCTGCGCCGCCGCCGCGTGGTCTTTCAAGATTGCTGACCAGCTCGGCGTCCGGGCGCCCCGCCGTCGCCGGACAGTTGATCGAGCCAGTGCCGGGGGCCGGCTTCCGAGAACGTCTCCATCAGCGAGTTCAAGGCCTCCGCGGCTTCCGGCGCGGCGCGCTCGTATATTTTAGCCTCATAGGCCCCGATCGAATCGGAGCCGTCGTGCTCGGCGATCGCGATCGCGAGTTCCGCCGCGTCGAGCATCGCGAAGTTGACGCCATTACCGCCGAACGGCGTCATCAGATGCGCCGCGTCGCCCAGCAGCGTCACACCGCGCTGGCAGGTCCATTTGTAGCCGGCAGGAAGCGTGTACAGCAAACGCGGCGTTATCGTGTCGCCCCCCGTCGTGGACGAGACTCAAAATCTCCGGCGCCCATCCCTCGAACTGGGCCGCGAGGCTGCGAGGGTGAGGTCATGGATTTCGTCACCCTCACTAGAGTACATTGGCGCCGATACGGGGCGAAACCTCGAAGCTATGATCGAAAGGCTCGGATCTCCGCAAGGGGAAGAGCCATGATCGGAGGGGCCCCTCCGCGGGCTGCGAAGCTTGCGTATCCCCGGCGCCGCGCTATCGTCGGACATCTGACCCGTCCGGAGTTCCCGATGTCCGATCTTTCCGCTTTTCCCATCGCCGCGCGCTGGCCGGCCAAGCACCCCGACCGCCTCCAGCTCTATTCGTTTCCGACGCCCAACGGCGTCAAGGTCTCGATCGCGCTGGAGGAGATCGGGCTGCCGTATGAGGCGCACAAGGTCGACATCACCAAGAACGAGAGTTGGACCAAGGAATTCCTCGCACTGAACCCCAACGGCAAGATCCCGGCGATCGTCGATCCCGATGGACCGGGCGGCAAGCCGATCGGTCTGTTCGAGTCCGGCGCCATCCTGCTCTATCTCGCGGAAAAGACGGGGCAGCTGCTGCCGGCCGACCCGGCGAAACGCTATGAGGCGATCGAGTGGGTGTTCTTCCAGATGGCGGCGGTCGGGCCGATGTTCGGCCAGGTCGGCTATTTCTATAAGTTCGGCGGCAAGGACATCGCCGACAAACGTCCGCTGCAGCGCTTTCAGGACGAAACCAAGCGCCTGCTCGGCGTCGTCGAGACGCGCCTCGAGGGCCGTCACTGGATCATGGGCGAGGAATATTCGATCGCCGACATCGCTCTGTTCGGCTGGATGCGCGCCCTGATCGGCTTCTACGGCGCGCGCGAGCTGGTCGACTTCGACAGCCTGGAACTGGTCCCCGCCTGGCTCGAGCGCGGCCTCGCACGACCGGCGGTGCAGCGTGGGCTGGATATCCCGAAGGTGAGGTGACGGGGAAGGGGGAGGGAGCACGCCGAGCTTACTTATTTTCGGACAGCGTCTTCAGTCCTCGCCTTCACGTTTCCGCCGCTTGGCCTTCGCCTTCCTGGACGCCGCCGTCTCGGCCCGCATCTTGGTCGTGACGGCGACTGCGCTTTCGTGGGATCGGACGAGAAAATCCAGGATCAGCGCCAGCTGCTGGTCGTCATAGCTCGACAGGATCGCCTGCGCGGCCCGCCCCATCGGCTCGCCGATCGGTAGGATGCGCTGCAAGACCGCCGGCGGGACGCGCACCAGGACCTTGCGGCGATCCTGCGGGTCGGGCTCGCGTTTGGCCAGGCCCGCGCGGTGCAAGCGGTCGATCACGCCGGTGATGGCGCCGGAGGTCAGGCCGCTGGCGCGCGCGAGTTCGCCGGCCGACACCGGCCCCTGCAAGATGATGATGTCGAGGCACTCGAGATCGGTGCTGTTGATGCCGAGGCGCTCGGCCATCGCCTCGCTGTGCAACACAGCCTGTCCGCTGACGTTCCGGAGGGCGCGCTCGAGCGCCGCCATCAGTTCCCCTCGATCCATGCGCCTGCCCTCGACGTCTCCGACATTTTATCTTACATACTAAATATCTTATATGTCGTAATAAATGCCTCAGAGGACGGTTCCATGGATATCGCTTCGAAGCCGACGAGGAAAGGCGACAAGAGCGTCGTGATGGAAGGAAGGCTCGCCGACTGGTACGCCAAGAATACCGGCGCCGCTCTCGCCGGGTTCGAAAACGACGCGCGGCGGGTCGCCGCGCGGCTGCGATCCGGCGCGCGCGTCCTCGAGATCGCGCCCGGGCCTGGATATCTGGCGATCGCCCTCGCCAAACTGGGGGACTTCGACATCGTCGGACTTGACATAAGCCGCTCGTTCGTCCGCATCGCCAGCCAGAACGCCGCCGCGGCGGGCGTCGCGGTCGAATTCACACATGGCGACGCCTCCGAGATGGCCTTCCCGTCCGACAGTTTTGATTTCATCGTCTGCCGGGCGGCGTTCAAGAACTTCGCCGATCCGCTGGGCGCGCTCCGCGAAATGCATCGCGTGCTCCGGCCGGGCGGCGAGGCGCTGATCATCGACATGAACAAAGACGCCTCGAACGCGGCGATCGACAGGGAAGTGGACGGGATGAAGCTCGGGCTGATCAACTCCTTCATCACCAGGACCATCCTCAAGACGATGCTGCGCAAGCGGGCTTACACCAAGGCCGACTTCCAGCGCATGGCGGCCGCCACGCCGTTCGGCGGGGCTGAAATCAGCGAAGCTTCGATGGGGCTGGATGTCTGGCTGCGCAAGTAGCGCGGCGCGGATGATCCAGCGAGGGATCGGGTTCGGGAGGCGAGCCCTGATTTTTGGCGAAGGCCCACCGCAAAAGCAACGCCTGGTAAGTCGGCGTCCGACGGTGGGGCGCTTCCGTCTTGCGGAACGCCGAAGAAGTTACAATACTCAGGCCGCCGGGAGTTC
Organism: Roseiarcus sp.; assembly: GCA_049287975.1. Classification (GTDB taxonomy): domain Bacteria; phylum Pseudomonadota; class Alphaproteobacteria; order Rhizobiales; family Beijerinckiaceae; genus Roseiarcus. The sequence goes on along the minus strand of JBAQGU010000366.1, from coordinate 3,897 downwards.
ATTGGGACCGCCGGCGACGCGGACTCCCCGGGATTCCAGAGTTACCCCTCGGATTTCCTCAGGCAAGAGCCCGCTCGAGCCAACGACAAAGTCGAAGGAGGAAATTGCCATGTCGAAGTCGATCAAAGCGGCTGCCGCCGTCGCGTTCGCCGTCGCAGCTTGTGGCCTGCTGCTGATGCACGGTCGTGAGGCGTCGGCGCAGTCCGGGTCACTCTACGTCAACGCCGTCGATATCGAGGTGGTGCCCGGCGAAATCGACCACTATCTGGCGGCGCTCGAGGAGAATGGCGCGGCGGCGGTGAAGCAAGAACCGGGGTGCCACACCTTCGACATCACGGTCTCTCAGACGGATCCGAACCACGTCTTCATATTCGAGGTCTACGACAGCGCCGCGGCCTTGGAAGCGCATCGGGCGACCGATCATTTCAAGAAATATGCGGCGACCACCAAAGACATGGTCGCCAAGCGCGAGGCGAGGGCCCTTTCGACGGTCGCGATGTATATGAAAGGCAAGTGACCGGCGAAAGTCTTTCGTTGGCGTGATGATCCGATGCCATGGCAGCTCGCGACACGGTTCGAGCCGCCGTGGCCAGGTCGGACGCGGAACTCTTTGCGGAGAAGGAACAGCCCGCCGAGACCGGCCGCCGACCTCAAAAGGGCCCCGGCGATCGAAATGTCGCTCGACCAAACGCCAGGGGCCCTGTGCGTAACAAACCCCCGATATCGGCGCGCAACACTGGCAGTAGCTCCGCCTCAAACCAAGGATGACGGTCCAGCCATCCGCTGTTCCGCCATGAGGGGTGCGGCAGCGGCATGACGCGCGGCGCTCCCGCCGCCTCGTAGATCCTCCGCCATTGCAACACCGTGGCAGTGACGCCGTCTCGGGTGAAGCAGCGGTCGAGACGAAAGCGCTGAGCGTACTGCCCGATCAGAAGCATCAGCTCGATGTGGGGCAGCTGCGCCAGGATGCGCGAATGCCAGGTCTCCGCGCATTCGCGACGCGGCGGCAAGTCGCCGCCCTTGGCGTCGTTTCCAGGAAAACAGAGGCCCATGCCGAAGATCGCCACGTTTCGAGCGTCGTAGAACGCTTCCTCGTCGAGGCCGAGCCAATTGCGAAGGCGAACGCCCGACGGATCGGTATAGGGTCTGCCGGACGCATGAGCGCGTGCGCCCGGCGCCTGGCTGATGATGCAGATGCGCGCGGACGGCTGCGCCTGGAGGACGGGACGAGGCTCGTGCGCCAGGGCGTGACCATAGCGCGGGGCGTCGCGACATATTCTACAGGCGCGAACGCACCGCATCAGACGGTCGAATTCGTCTTGCACCGGAATTCCCCCCGCCATCGAACCGAGCATGCCGCTGCCGCTCGTGGGAGGGCCGTCAGCCCTCCCGCTTGGAATCGAGATATGCACGCAGCGCCACGGCGTTGTTGTGGGCCTCGTCATGCGCGCCATAGAGGAGCGTGACCGGACCTTTGTCGATCAGCTCGCGCAGGCGGCCGATCGCGGCGCCGTTTTTTTCGAGTTCGGCCCGATATCGCGCCTCGAATTCCTTCCAGCGGGACGGATCGTGCCCGAACCATTTGCGCAAGCCGGCGCTCGGCGCGATCTCCTTCAACCAGACACCCGCCGCCGCCCGTTGCTTGGTCAGGCCGCGCGGCCAGACCCGATCCACCAGCACGCGCGTCCCGTCCGCATCCGCTGGCTGCTCATAGACCCGTTTGACATTCACGTCGTGCGCTCGCACCGTCATGACACTCTCTCCGTCGGTTTTACCGCGGCGAGAGGCGCACGGCGGCTCGTGGCGTCGCCGCGCCGCGTACCTCCTTGCCTCGCGCTCGCCCGAAGAAGAACCAAAGCCCAAACCGAAACTGGCGGCCAGCGCAGCCGAGCGAGGCCAACCATTTCTCGCGGCCGCCGACACCAGCTCAAAGAGCCGGCCTGCGTCCGCCACCGCGGCGGTCACGTCGCGTGGAAGCCGACAATCGCCTATCGTGACCACGTGAATTCCGCGCGCTGCGAGCGCGGCCGCCAGATCGGCGTCCGCGATCGAGTCGAGCACGGAGACGACGGCGTCTACATCTTCGATCGGGGGACGGAACTCGGCAAAAACTCCGTCGAGGCGCACCGTCCGGCCCTCGATCGCCGTGACGCGGGCGCGGTCGACGATGGCCACGCCCCGGCGCGCGCAATCGCGCAGCAGCGGATAGAGTGTCGTCAGTCCCTCCCCTTCGCCGGGATGCAGCAGCGAGGTGACCAGCGTCACCCGATCGGAGGTCAGCGTGAGCCGCTCCGCGGTCAGCAGCGCCGCCAACCCGCCCATTTCGTCGCGCACGACGACATGGCCGCCGAGCGGAACCGAATCGTAAGGGCCGACTTCATGAATTGCCGAACTCGAGCGTGAAACCGGCCGCAGCACCGGCGTGGAACCTGTCGCGACGACGACGAGGTCCGGCGCGTCCGAGGCGAGGCTCGCGGCGGTGGCGGTCTCTCCGAGTCTCATCGTGACGCCGAGACGGCGGATTTCACCTTCCCACCAATCGACCAGGCGCCGAAACTCCTGACGCGAAGGCGTTTGCAGCCACCGCGCCATCTGGCCGCCGACGGTCTGATCGCGCTCGACGAGGCTCGTTTTCCAGCCCCCGATGGCTAGGCGGCGCGCAGCCTCCAGGCCCGCCGGGCCCGCGCCGACGACGATCGCGCTGCCGCCACGGCCCCAATCCTCGGAAAAATCACGCCCGGGCTGGCCGACGTCCGGATTGGCGAGGCAGGTCAGCGGCATGTGAGCGAGCAACGAGTTGATGCAGACGTTGGCGCCGATGCAGGGCCGGACCTCGACAACCCTGCCGGCGCGCGACTTGGGCAAGAGCTCGGGATCGGCGATATGGGCTCGCACCATCCCGACGAGGTCGGCGTCGCCTGCGGCGAGTATCTGCTCCGCCAATTTCAGCGTCGTCACTCGCCCGACCGTCGCGACCGGAACCTCCGGAACGGCGGTCCTGACGGCCCGCGACAAATGGCGAAACGCCCCGAACGGCGCGGGCGTCGGCGGCCAATGATCGACGCGAGCGAGTTTGAAGGTGTTGTTGCCCGCAGTGACGCTGATGTAGTCGACCTCGCCTGCGCTCACGAGCCGCCTCGAGATCGCGCCGGCTTCTTGCGCATCTATTCCTCCCTCGACGAGTTCGTCGCCGGGTATGCGCACCCCGATAATCGCCCCCGGCCCCATGGCGTCGCGTATCACCGCGAGCACCTCGCGCGGAAACCGCGTCCGCCCCTCGCGATCGCCGCCGTAGCGATCGTCGCGGCGATTCATCAGCGGGGACAGGAAGCTCGCCAGCAGCATGCCATGCGCCATCGTGACTTCGACGCCATCGAGCTCGCCGGCTCGGCAGCGCTTCGCCGCCGCGTGATAGGCGTCCAAAATCGAGGACAGGTCTTCCGTCGAAGCCGCGCGGGCGGTGCGCTGAGTCAACTCGGATCTGACGCCCGAGGCGCTCAGTATCGCATCCCCTGACGTTTCCATCGCGCCGACATGCGCGAGTTGGGCGAGCATCAACCCGGCTTCGGCGTGAACGGCCGCCGCCAACCTCCGGTACCCCGGCACAATGCGGTCGTCGATGTTCACCAGGGTCAGCCCATCGGCCCAGACTTCCGACCAGATGACGGGCGTGGCGCCGGTGATCTGCATGCCGAGACCGGCGCGAGCGCGTTGGCGATGATAGGCGATGTAGCGCTCGCCGGGCAGGCCATTCTCGGCCAAGCCCGGCTGGTGCCCCGGCAAAAAGACCCGGCTGCGAAGCCGCTTGCCGCGAATTTGCAGCCCTCTGGCTATTTCCGGGAAGGCCTCTATCGCGTCTTCCGTCATTTTCAGGGCGCTCTACGAAATGGAGCCGCG
>JBAQGU010000365.1:0-4675 GCA_049287975.1 Roseiarcus sp. | reverse complement strand
TTTTTCGACGCGCCGACGACGAGGACCGCAGCGGGCCGAGCGTGCGCAGCAACCCGGCGTACTCGGTCCGCCATCGGGCGTAGGCGACTTCGGTCATCCCAGCCCATCGGAGCGCCTCCACCACGGGCCGACCCTCCGCCATGAGCGCTTCGACGATCTGAAGCCTCTCGACGATTTCCTTAGGAGTCAGTTTCACGCTCGCCATTTCCTGCGCTCCGCCGTGTGCCGGTCCCTTCTTGCAGGGGCCGCCTTAGGGAGAGGCGGCGGATCGGCTCCTCCCTCCAACCCGCCGCTCCCGCCGGCTCGGCGAAAGTCGCCCCCTCCGCCGCGCCGACTGGCGACTGTACGCTCGCCGACATGTCCGCGAGTTGGCCAGCGCGTTACGCTTTATCAACGTTGGCGAGAGGCCGTCCTCGTTGCGTCCTCTCACACTGGCGATCAGGCGCCGGACGATTTCGGCGTCGCCCTCGAGCCCGCGTGCGAGGCCCGCAGAGATGTGATAGTTGGACCTTGCGCCGGCCCGGTCCGCGCGTCGGATGACTGCCTGCCGTCGCGTCGTTGTGTTGCGAGGGTCGTTGCGATCGAACGGGGAGGGGCCCGTGGACAAACAGCAGAAGTGGCACGCCTGGTATTTCTTCGCCGCCTTCTTGGGCGTGACGGTTCTGGCGCAATTGTGGAGCTTCAGCCAGAACGTCGTTACGATTCCGTACAGTCAATTTCTCGACGACCTGAAAGGCGGCAAGATCGCCGAGGTCCGCGTTTCGGGCGACTATATCGAGGGCGACTGGAAGGAAGCGCAGAAGAACGGCGCCAAGAGCTTCGTGACCACGCGCGTCGCGCCGCAGCTTGCCGACGAACTCGAACAGAACCACGTGCGGTTCAGCGGCCAGGTGCAGAACACCTTCGTCAGCACGCTGTTGTCGTGGATCGTTCCCACGTTGATGTTCTTCGGCATTTGGTACTTCTGGTTCCGGCGCGTAGCGCAGAGCCAGGGCGGCGTTGGCGGGCTGATGTCGATCGGGCGCAGCAAGGCGAAGGTCTATGTCGAGACCGACACCAAGACGACGTTCAAGGACGTGGCGGGGGAGGACGAAGCCAAGGCCGAACTCGAGGAAGTCGTCGAGTTTCTGAAGCATCCCGGCGAATATGGCCGGCTGGGGGCGCGAATGCCGAAGGGCATCCTGCTCGTCGGGCCGCCGGGCACCGGCAAGACTCTGCTCGCGCGCGCGGTGGCCGGCGAGGCCGGCGTGCCGTTCTTCTCGATCAACGGCTCGGAGTTCGTCGAAATGTTCGTCGGCGTCGGCGCGGCGCGGGTGCGCGATCTGTTCGTCCAGGCGCGCGAGAAGGCGCCGGCGATCATTTTCATCGACGAACTCGACGCGATGGGCCGCGCCCGCGGCGCCTATCCCTATATGGGCCACGACGAGAAGGAGCAGACGCTCAATCAGTTGCTGGTCGAACTCGACGGCTTCGATTCCAAGAGCGGCCTGGTGCTGCTCGCCGCCACCAATCGCCCGGAAATCCTCGATCCCGCGCTGCTGCGCGCCGGCCGTTTCGACCGCCAGGTACTGGTGGACAGGCCAGACAAGCTCGGGCGGATCGAGATCGTGAATCTCTATCTGAAAGGGCATCGGCTCGCCGCCGACGTCTCGGCGCAGAAGATCGCCGAGCTGACGCCCGGGTTCACCGGCGCGGACCTCGAGAACCTTGTCAACGAGGCGGCTCTCGTTGCGACGCGGCGCAACGCGAATGAAATCGGCATGAACGACTTCACCGAGGCCGTCGAACGAATCATCGCGGGCCTCGAGAAGAAGAAGCGCGTCCTCACGCCGAAGGAGCGGCAAGTCGTCGCCTATCACGAAATGGGCCACGCTCTGGTGGCGATGTCTTTGCCGAGCGCCGATCCAGTGCACAAGATTTCCATCATCCCACGCGGCGTCGGCGCGCTCGGCTACACCCTCCAGCGGCCGACGGAGGACCGTTTCGTAATCACCCGCGACGAACTCTTGGACAAGATGGCGGTCCTGCTGGGCGGCCGCGCCGCCGAATGGGTGGTCTTCCAGCAACTGTCGACCGGCGCCGCCGACGACCTCGCCAAAGCCACCCATATCGCGCGCGACATGACGACCCGTTTCGGCATGGACCCGTCGCTCGGGCCGGTCTCCTACGAAAGCGCACCCTCGCCTTTCCTGAGCGGGCCGCCGGAGCTCGGAGGAATGCGCGAGAAACGCTACAGCGACGAAACGGCGCATGTGATCGATCAAGCGGTACAACAGATCGTCGACGCTAGCTTCGAACGCACGTTGGGCATTCTGAAGGCGCATGAAGCCGTGCTCGACCGTGGCGCCAAACTTCTGCTCGAACGGGAGACGTTGGACGAAAACGCGCTGAAGCCGATTCGCGCCGAGATTCAGGCGGGCATCCCCCCGCCGGGCGTTGGACGGCTCGCGCAAGGTTGAGCAAAGTCTCGCTCCGCCGCCGCCTGCCGTTCGGAGCCAGAGCCGTCCAGTCGCTCTCTCCGTAGCCAATGATCTATTTCAATGAGATCCGGACCGTTCGTTGACAGACTGTAAGGGCGGGAGTGTGCAGATTGCACGCCCGGAGGATCTGCCTGCCGACCGCGCGCGGACTTGCCATTTGCGCAACAGGAGCTATATAACACGTTGATATCCCTAGATTAGAACGCTTCTAAACTGCGAGCCCAACTTGATCGTCTGTTCTTGCAATGTCCTGTCCGACACTCAAATTCTCGCCACGCTCCAGACTCTCGGCGGCGCGGATCCCTGTTCACCCGGTCGAGCTTACCGGTGCCTCGGCTGCGCGCCTCGCTGCGGGCGATGCATCGTCACGGTTCGCGCTCTTCTCCTCAAAGCGCACGTCGCCAATTGCGAAGTCGGCTGCGGGACCTGTCCGGGCCAGGAGGCGAACAACGCCGAGGATCGGCCCGAGGAACCTGAGTTTCTGATCGCCGCCGAGTGATGGTCGAGGCGGGTCCCCACTGTTGCGCCGCGGGACTTCGGCCCGTAGGATGAATTTCACCAATAGCCGCAGCAGCTCGGAGGCGACGTGAAGGGCGACGTGAAAGTCATCGAATATCTAAACCGCGGGCTGCGGAGCGAACTGACCGCCGTCAGTCAATTCTGGCTGCACTATAGGTTGCTCGACAATTGGGGGCTCAACAGCCTGGCGAAGAAGTGGCGCGAGGAATCGATCGAGGAAATGCGCCATGCCGATCGCTTCATCGATCGCATCGTCTTCCTCGAAGGCTTCCCGAACCTGCAAGTGCTCAATCCGCTGCAAATCGGTCAAAATGTCGATGAGATTATGGTTGCCGACCTCGACGCCGAGCTTTTTGCCCGGGCGCTCTATCAGGAGGCGGCAGAATATTGCCTCAGTGTAAAGGACTATCCCAGCCGTGATTTGTTCGAGGAGCTGATGACCGACGAAGAAGGTCACGTCGACTTTCTCGAGACCCAGATCGACCTCATCAAGCGGATCGGAGTCGAGCGTTACTCGCAAGCTCACATCGGGGGTCTGGGGGAAGGCGGCGCTCCGGGTTTCCGCAGCGAGGATTGAGGCTCGGGGTCGATCGACGGCGCGTCCGGGTCTTTCCTTGGCCGTCCCGACGAGCCTCAGACGCCCGCTCGGGCGGCGCGGCCGGCAGCAATTCATTAACCATATTCGTCAATAAACGAGCGCCGAGAAGCAACGCGGGATGTGGGGCGACGCCTCTCCCGGCCCAGATGCGCAACCGGAAGCCGCAATGTTCATTTTTGGCAGGACGGCCGTGGCCAGGCATGTCGACGCGGGGGCGTCGCGACTCGCGGGATCGCCACCGGCGAACCTGGTCCATGCGGTGGGAATTGCGCGCCGCAACTTCGCCCTGATCACGGCGGCCGGCATGGGCTGCGGGCTGCTCGCCTTCGGCGCGGGCGAGCTGTTGACGCCCCGTTATGTCGCCACCGCGCAAATTTACATCGATCCCAGCGCCATGCACGGAAGCGACGTACAGCCGATCGTCCCGGGCCGGGATTCCAACAGCTTCGTCAGTTATGTCGAGAGCCAGGCGCTGATCGCCGCGTCTCAGTCGGTTCTCGACCGGGTTGTCAAGGCGCAGAATCTGGATCGCGATCCCGAATTTTCCCCGAGCGCGGGCAGTTCGTTGTTCGGACGCTCGATGTCAGCCGACCGGAATGACGAGGATGCCGTCGCCGCGGCGGCGCGCGCGCTCGGCGAGCGCCTTCAGGTCGAGCGTCCCGAGCGCACTTTCGTGCTCGACATCTCGATATCGAGCCGCAATCCCGCGCGCGCCGCCGAGCTCGCGAATGCTGCGGCGCGCGCCTACATCGAGGAAGTCGACGCGATGCATGCCGACGCCGCCCACCAGAGTGGCGCGGAAATCGCCGCCCGCCTGGAAGCGCTTCGCGCGCGCGTGGCCGAAGCGGAGAAGAGCGTCGAGGATTATAAGGTCGCCAATGGGCTGGCAGGCGCGAGCGACATATTGCTGGTCCAGCAGCAACTGAAGGTTCTGAACGACCGGATCGTCGCGGCCCGCCCGCGCATGAGCGACGCGCACGCGCGCGCCGACCAGATTGAGGTGGCCAGACGAAAAGGCGGCGATGTCGGCGCCGACGTCGCGCAGCTCGACCTGACCCGTCTCGGGCCGTTGCGGGCG
>JBAQGU010000364.1:0-2304 GCA_049287975.1 Roseiarcus sp. | reverse complement strand
GGCTGAAAGTCGGCCTCGCGCGCCAGGTCGCGCACGCCAAGCTGTTCCATGCGATGGCGGCGGAGGTGCGTTCCTCCGCGACCGAGGTCGCGACCGACGCCTTCCGCGGCGTGACCGAACTGACGATCATCGCGCCGGACCATCCCCGCCTCCTCTCGATCATCGCCGGCGCCTGCGCGGGGGCCGGCGGCAATATCGTCGACGCCCATATATTCACGACGTCTGACGGTTTCGCGCTCGACACGATCTTCGTTTCTCGCGCCTTCGACCGCGACGAGGACGAGCTGAGACGCGGCAGGCGCATGGCCCGCTCCATCGAACAGGCGTTGCGCGGCGAGATCAAAGTCAGCGAAATCATTTCCGCAAAGCGTCGCGCCGACGCGCGCGCCGGAACGTTCGCCATCGAGCCGGAGGTCATGATCGACAATACCCTTTCGAATCGCTACACCGTGCTCGAGGTTTCCGGACTCGACCGTCCGGGCCTTCTCTACGACCTCACTGCCGCGCTTTCGAAGCTCAATCTGAACATCGGGTCCGCCCATATCGTGACCTTTGGTGAAAAGGCGGTCGATTCTTTCTATATAACCGACCTCACGGGCGCCAAGATCGTCGCGTCAGGCCGCCAATCGGCGATTCGCCGGCATCTGCTGGCCATTTTCGAGCCGCGCGGGGCGTCCGCCGCCTGACGCCGCCGACGCTTGATTTTTGCGGCGAGAGCCCTGATATCGGGCGCGATTGAAACAAGGGAATTTCGGGGACATGAACGACACGAGTCAAGCGCCTTCGTCGGAGACCGCGCCGCCGGCGGCTGCGGCGCCCGCGCCGGAGCCGGATGGTTTCGCGGTGATCGAAAAGCTCAACGCGGAAAACGCGGAACTCAAGGATCGCGTTCTCCGCGCCTTGGCCGACGTCGAGAACATGCGTCGGCGTTCGGAACGCGAAGCGGCCGACGCGAGGACTTATGCCGTAACCGCCTTCGCGCGCGACCTCTTGACCGTCGCGGACAATTTTGCGCGGGCGCTGGAGAACCTGCCCGCGGAGACGCGGGTCGCCGCCGATGGGCCGATCAAGGCCTTCATCGAGGGCGTCGAGCTCACGGGTCGCGAGCTGCAGGCGGCGCTCGGACGACACGGCGTGAAAAAGCTGGAGCCCCGAGGCGAGAAGTTTGATCCGAACTTTCACCAGGCCATGTTCGAGGCACCCGACGAAGCTGTTCCGGCGGGCACCGTGACGGAGGTCGTCCAGAGCGGCTGGAAAATCGGTGACCGCGTGTTGCGGCCCGCGCTGGTGGGCGTGTCCAAAGGCGGACCCAAGGTCGCGGCGAAGGTCGAATAGCGCGCGCCGCGGCCTTACGGCTTCGTCACCCGGCGCAGCGTGAGGTTGACTCGGCCTCCCTTTGGCAGCAGCGTCGAGGTTCCCGCCACGATGCGATCGACGCCGTGGAAAGCGAGCCGCGCCGGGCCGCCGAGGCTCATCGCGTCGCCGGACCGGAGCCGGAACGAGCGAGTGGGCGAATTGCGCGTCGCTCCGCCAATTCGGAAAACCGCGTCGTCGCCCAGCGAAAGCGAAACGACCGGGGCCGCAAACTCCTCCTCGTCGCGATCCTGGTGGAGTCCCATTCGCGCGGTTGCATTGTACACATTCACGAGGCAGGCTTCCGGTGGCGGACAATCCCCGGCGAGTTCCGTCCACGCGGCGAGCGCGCGCGGTGGAAACGGCGGCCACGGGCGCCCCGTTTCCGGATGGTTCGCCTGATAGCGATAGCCTTCGACGTCCGAGACCCACCCCAGAGGTCCGCAATTCGTCATGCGGACCGTAAGCGGCTTGCCGGTACGCGGCATGCGGGGCGTGAACAGCGGCGCGGCGCGCAGGATCTCCCTCAACTCGTCGAGCAGGGCCGCCTGCTCGCTCGGGTCGAGGTAGTCCGGATAGTGACGAAGGCCGGGCACTATCTCCAGCGCGACTGGCAAAGCGGTCCTTTCCGCGTTGTATAGGCGCAGTCGCTGACCGCGATTCTCTCCGCCGCCGCGATCTCGGGATCGCCCACACGCTTCGCACCCAACTCGGTCGGGGCCAATCGGGGTCCGCGCGCGCGTCGCAAACGGCGGTGCCTCGCTAAGCAAAATTTCGCGGCCTGGTCAACGAAAGACCAATCTCCGCGAGCTCGAGTGGGCGTCGGCCTAGTAAATATCCCCCGGCAAAGCCGGGGGCTTTAAGGTTTTAGCCGCTCAAAGCGGCTGTGCCGTCGCTGACGCGACTGTTGGGATTGTGGCCGCTCAAGGGAGCGGCGAAGGGAGACGCTAA
>JBAQGU010000363.1:0-1515 GCA_049287975.1 Roseiarcus sp. | reverse complement strand
AGCGACGGCGGCGGCGGTGGCGCCTTCGTTCGCGGCCGTCGTCAGTCGCCCCTCCACCCGCACCGAGGCGCGGCGACTGTCCTTGACGAACGCCCACGCGTTTGCGCTGCTCACGCCGGGGCCGACGATCACGGAATGGCCGGCGAGGTCGGCCGGGTCGCGCGGGCGTCCGCGGCGATCGAGGTAGACGGGGGAGGCGAGGAGCAGGCACGGCGCTTGCGCGAGTTTCCGGGCCGTGGCGCTGGAATCGGGTAGCGAGCCCAGGCGCAGCGCGACGTCGATCCCGTCGGCCAGCAGATCCTGGCGTGCATCGTTGATGCCGAGATCCACCCGCAGCGCCGGGTGGCGCTCGAGGAAGTCGGGCAGGCGCGGAATCACTTCGCGCACGCCGAAGCTGGAGGACAGCGCGATGCGAAGCACGCCGCGCAATTCTCCGGTGCCGCGCGCGGCATGGTCCGCTTCCTCCAAACCCAACAACAGAGGTTCGATCCGGGCGAGATAATCCGCACCCGCGTCGGTGAGCGTCACTCGCCGCGTCGTTCGCATCAATAGCGCCGCCCCGACCTCTTTTTCCAACCCAGCCAGAATGCGCGACACCGAGGGCTGCGACAGGCCGAGCTCGCGGCCGGCGCGCGAAAAGCTGCCGGAATGCGCGGTGCGAACGTAGGCGCGGAGCGCCAAGAGCCGGTCGGTCATTTGCGCCACGAATAAGCACTATTCGGATCAAATGGCTACCGCGGTTCTGACAAATAGACCAAACTGGCGGCGCGACGTGTCGCAGACTTAGAGATTCAGGAGATTTCCATGTCGCTTCAAGACAAGCTCGATGCCTTCAAGGCGGATTTCGTAGGCAAGAAGGCGGCGCCGCCCCACATCGTGGCGATCATGCACAAGGCGACCGCGGACCTCATCGCGACCGGTCAGGCCGACCGGGCGCTGAAGGCGGGCGCCATCGCGCCGAAATTAGAACTGCCCGATGCGCACGGCAAAATGGTCAGTTCGGCCGGTCTACTCGCGAAGGGGCCTTTGGTCGTGACTTTCTATCGCGGCGTCTGGTGCCCGTATTGCAACATGGATTTGCAGGCCATCGAAGAGGCAGCCGACGAAATCCGCGCGCTGGGCGCCTCGCTGGTGGCAATCTCGCCGCAGACCGCGCCAAACCGCCGAAAGTCAGAACGGGAGAACGCGCTCAGCTTCCCCATCCTCAGCGATCACGGCAATGCGGTGGCGAACGCGTTCGGGTTGCGGTTCCGCCTGCCCGACGATCTGATCGCCGTCTACAAGGGTTTCGGCAACGACCTCGCGATCGGCAACGGCGAAGACAGCTGGACGTTGCCGATGCCTGCGCGCTACGTCATCGGCACGGATGGCGTGATCGCCTACGCCGAGGTCAACCCGGACTACACCCGCCGACCCGATCCCAGCGAGCTGTTGCCGGTCCTTCGCCGCCTGCAGACCGCCGCCGCGGCCTGATCGCCGCGGCCCCTGTCATCCCCGCGAAAGCGGGGATCCAGC
>JBAQGU010000362.1:0-3065 GCA_049287975.1 Roseiarcus sp. | reverse complement strand
CGGTTCCGCTGCGCGGCCTGAGGCGCGCCCAGGCGACGCGGCCGGCGAGGCATTCATCGTCCAGCCAGGCCGGTTCGTAGTCGGTCACTCGGGCGGCCAGGATCTCGCCTTCCCACGCGCCCGCCGGCGCTTCGAAACCCTCGAGCTGCTTCACGGTCGCGGCCAGCGCCTCCGGTCCCTCCCGCTGCTCGTCGGCCGTCACATGCTGCCAGGAGAACAGGAAACGCAGGAAGTCGCGCGCGGCGACCGGCTCGATCTCGGCGCGCAGACGCTTGACCGTATAGTTGTGAACGCGCGCGAGCAGCCGCCGGTCGCACCACTCCTCGGCATTTGCGCCCGGGGTAAACCGCCCGCGCATGGCGAAGCCTTCGGTCTGCAACGCCTCGAGCGCCGCGGCGACCTCGTTCGCCTCCAATCCCAGCGGAGCGGCGAGGGCGACCGGCGAGACCGGCCCCAGGCCCTCGAGCCGTCCGCGCAAGATCTCGACCAGCGCGGCCTCGCGGGACCAGGCTTGGCCATCGGGCAGGTCGATCAACGTGTCCGGCCGCGCTTCGGGCCACAAAGCCTGGAATTGCGAAAGCCGCTCCGTCGCGATCCAGACGTCCGCGCCGCGGTCCCGCAAACGCGTGACGCGGTTCTCTCGCGCGAGCGCCTCCAGCCACTCGCCCCAATCCGCCGCCTCGTCGGCCGCCAGGAAGCCGAGCCAGGCGAGCGAATCATGCAGCTCGTCCGCGTTGGCGGGATCGGGCCACGCCTCGGAGCGGACGCGCGCGATCGCTTGCGCGTCGAGCCGGCCGATGTCGCCAGCGGTCTCTGGGTCGATCCAGCGCCGGGCCATGACGGCCTGCGTGCGCCGCTCTTCCAGTGGCGCGTCGTCGAGAAAGGCGTAGGGCTTGGCGGACAGCACCTCGTGCGCCAACGGCGAGGGTTCGGTCAGATCGCAGGCGACGACGGAAATCTCGCCCGCTTCGAGCCCTTTCAGCAGCCGCTCTAGTCCTGCGATGTCCATCGCGTCGTTCAGGCAGTCGCCGATGGTCTGGTTCACCAGCGGATGGTCGGGAACTTCGCGCTCGCCGACCAGATTCTCGGCGCAGGCGATCTGGTCCGGAAATACCGCGGCGACCAGATCCTCCGCCTCCATTCGCGTGAACTGCGGCGGCACTCTCCGGCCCCCGCGCATGCGGGGAATCGCCAGCGAAATTCCGGCGACCCAGCGCCAGCGGGTCGCAAACATCGGAGCATCGAGCATCGCCTGGATCAGAACGGTTCGCACGCTCGCCGAGTGCAGATAGCGCGCGACGTCGGCGAGATCGAAACTATGCGCCGTCGTCAGCGACAAGATGATGTTGTCCTCGGTCGCCGCGGCCTGCAGCTCGAAATTGAACTTGCGGCAAAAGCGTTTGCGCAAGGCGAGGCCCCAGGCCCGGTTGATGCGGCCGCCGTAGGGCGAGTGGACAACGAGCTGCATGCCGCCGGCTTCGTCGAAGAAGCGCTCGAGCACGATCGTGTCCTCGGTAGGCAGGCAGCCCAGCGCCGCGTAGGACGCAGCGAGATATTCGGCCAGCTGTTCCGCCGCGGCCGGCGCCATGTCCATCACGGCCATGAGCCATTCGACGATGCGCTCGACCCCCGCGCCGCCTTGCAGCCGCGCGGCGATCTCGGAGCGCAGCCGCGAGACCGAGTGCGACAATTCCGCGCTGCGGCCGGGCGCCTCGCCGAGCCAGAACGGTAGCGTCGGCGGCTGCCCGCGCGCGTCTTCGACGCGCACCACGCCGCGTTCGACCCTGAGGATGCGGTACGAAATATTGCCGAGCTGAAAGATGTCGCCGGCCAGACTTTCGACGGCGAAGTCCTCGTTGACCGAACCGATCGTCTGGTTCTGCGGCTCCAGCAGGACCTGGTAATCCGCGGTATCCGGAATGGCGCCGCCGGAGGTCAGCGCGGTCAGCCTCGCGCCGCGCCGGCCGCGCAGCCTGTGATTGATCGCGTCGTGATGAATGAGCGCGCCACGCCGGCCGCGACGCGTGGTGAAGCCGTCGGCGAGCATGCGCAGAATCGCGTAATAATCCTCGCGCTTCAGCGCGCGGTAGGGCCACGCCCGGCGAAACACCGAGAACAGTTCGTCGTCGTTCCCTTCCTGCGCAGCGACTTCCGCCACGATCTGTTGCGCGAGCACATCCAACGGCTGATCGGGGACCGTCAACGCGTCGAGTTCGCCGCGGCGAACGCTGTCGAGCAGCGCCGCGCATTCGACCAGTTCGTCGCGCGTCAGAGGAAACAGCCGTCCCTTCGGAGTTCCTTCCACCGCGTGACCCGAACGCCCGACGCGTTGCAGGAACGCCGCGATCGAGCGCGGCGAGCCGAGCTGGCAGACCAGATCGACGTCGCCGATATCGATGCCGAGCTCCAGCGAAGCGGTGGCGACCAGCACCTTCAAGGCGCCGCGTTTGAGCCGCTGTTCGGCGTCCAGCCGCAGCTCCTTGGCCATGCTGCCGTGGTGGGCGGTGACATGTTCTTCGCCGAGGCGGTCGGACAATTGGCGGGCGACGCGCTCCGCCATTCGGCGGGTGTTGACGAAGACGAGCGTGGTGCGATGCTCCTGCGCCAGCGCCGCGATCCGTTCGTAGACCTGCGTCCAGACTTCCGCCGACATCACGGCTTCGAGCGGCGAAGACGGGACTTCCAGGGCGAGGTCGCGGCCGCGGATGTGCCCGGCGTCGACGATCTCGCAATCCGCCGCTCCTGCGCCGACGAGAAAGCGCGCGACGGTCTCGATCGGCTTTTGCGTGGCCGACAGCCCGATCCGCTGCAACTTGCCGCCGCACAGATTTTGCAGTCGCTCCAGCGACAGCGCCAGATGCGCGCCGCGCTTGTTCGGCGCCAGCGCGTGAATCTCGTCGACGATCACCGTCCGCGTCGTCGCCAGCATCTTCCGGCCGGATTCGGAGCCGAGCAGAATGTAGAGCGATTCCGGCGTCGTCACCACGATATGCGGCGGCCGGCGACGCGCGCTGTTGCGTTCGGACTGCGGAGTGTCCCCCGTTCGCACCCAGGCGCGGATATCG
>JBAQGU010000361.1:0-2681 GCA_049287975.1 Roseiarcus sp. | reverse complement strand
GGCTTCATCCGTACGCAAATCATGAACTCCCGGCGCAATTTGCCCGAGCGTTTTGGCCCCTCGGTCGACGCTGCATCGGTTCCGGCGCCGTTCCTGAAAGGACTCGAGATCATTCGCGAACGCGTTTCGACGGGCATCGATCCCTATTACGTCGGCGAACTCGTTCGCGAGGGCGTTGAGAACGACTGGCCTTATATCTTCACCGATCTCGAGTTCGAGCCCCTCATCGAAGCCCGCTTCGCCGCGATCAAACGAGGCTTCGACTGTATTCGTGGCCGTGATCCTCGCCGTTGAGCCGCCGAAGTCGCTCTTTCAGTGGATCTGGATTGGCCGCGACCATCGACCGTGTCCCGCAGACCTCTCCCTTGTTGCGGCGTATGCGCCTGTCTCCGTTGCCTCACCCGCCTCCCAACACGCCCTTCGCGGCGCGATCCGTCTCCGCCGCGTAGCGCCGCGCCGCATAGGCCTCGCCGAGCGAACCCAAGATCGCGCCCGTCCCGGCGTCGGCGACAGCGAGGATTTCCGATTGCGCCGATTCGAACAAGGTCATCGCCGTCTTCACGTTGTCTTCGGGGTGCAGGGCGGTCGCAGGCAAGCGAGCGAGGTCGGAAATCGATGTGGCATCCTCCCCTTGGGCATGCGCTTCGGGCACGGAGACGAGACCGGCGTAGCGCCCGCGTTCATCCCTGAGAACGACGAAATGCGCGCCGCCGAGCGGATGAGCGGCGCGAAATTCGGACAGCGTCGCTGAAGAGCCGATGATCGGCGGATTGCGATCCATCAGGCGCGCGACCGTCAGGTCGCGTATCCAACCGACGTCATGCGCGCCGAGGATGGTTTCGCCGCGCAGGTGCAGCCGCCAGGTCGAAAATGAGTAGCCGAACGTCGCGCGCACCGCCAGGCTCGTCGCGATGCAGGCGGCCAGCACGCCTCCGGCGACGGCGAGGTCGCCGGAGCTTTCGAGCACCAGAAACGTCATCGTCAGCGGACCGCCGACGATCGCGACGCCGAGCGTGCCCATCCCGGCGAAGATGAAGGCGGTCGGATCGAGCGCCTGCGCGGGAAACGCGGCGCCGGCGCCGAGCGCGAAGAGCTTGCCCAGCAGTGCGCCGACGAATATCGAGGCGAAGAACAGGCCGCCGCGAAAACCCGACGCGAGCGAAACCAGGCAGGCCGTCAACTTGAGCGCGATCAGCACAGCGAGCGTGAGGGCGGGCAATGCGCGCGGAATATCCAGATCGAGCGCGCCGTGTCCGGCGCCCAGAACCTGCGGCGTGTAGCTCGCGAAAACGGCGAGGATGATTCCGCCGACGACGGGCCGCGCCCATGGCGGCAAAGGGCTCGCCCGGAAAACTCGCTCGACGAGGGCGGCGGCGCGCATCGCCCCGACGCCGAGCGCCGCCGATACGAGTCCGAGCGCGACGAGAGCGAGATGATTGGTTATCGTCAGCACGGCCGGCGGCGGAGCGGTGACGAGATAAGGGGCGCCGCCGAGCCCCTTCACCGTCAGGGTCGCCGCCAGGGAGGCCGCGATAATCGGGCCGGCGTTGCCGAGCGAATACGCGCCCACGATCAGTTCGAAGGCGTAGAAGGCGCCCGTCAGCGGCGCCGCGAAAGCGGCCGCGATCGCCCCCGCCGCGCCGCAACCGACCAGAGTGCGCAAATCCTGCCTGCGCAATCGCAAAAGGATGCCGGTCCGCGAGGCGATCGCCGAGCCGATCTGGGCGTAACCGGCCTCGAGCCCCACCGAGGCGCCACAGCCGTTGGAGATCAGGGTTTGCGCGACCACAAGGAGGCCGTCGCGGAGCGAGAGCTTTCCGCCGTGCAAGGCGTTGGCCTCGATTGGATCGACGGTCGGAGGCGATTTTCGCGCGCGCCGCCATCGATCCATGAGCCCGAGCGCGAGCCCGCCGAGACAAAGCGAGGTCAGCGCGGCGATCGGGCCAACCCTGGCGCGGGCACTCAGCCGCTCGTCGAACGCCAGGCCATAGATCCAGATGTGCGCGAGTTCCGCGACTTTCGTCATCGCGACCACGCAGACTCCCGCGACGGCGCCGACGAGGATCGCGACCGCCACCTGCGAAAGAGCGTTCGAGCGAACGAACGCGCGCAGGGCCGCCGTCGAGGCGGCGAGCGAGCGCCTGGGAAGGATCGTCATTGCCGGACGCGTATCGCCGTCATGCCTCGACCTATGGACCATTCGCAGGCGCGCGGGCAGCAAAAAATCCTCCGCTGCCGTTCCGCGGGGTCCGGGAGCGTGATATCTCCAAGCTCTCAGTGCAGTTTGTTGAGAGTCCTAAGTTAAGATCTTGGGGCGGCCGCGCATGGCGAACATCGATTCGCTCGATTTCGACGGGCGTTTGGCGACGCGTCGGCGAATATTGCGTCGCGGCCTGCCGTACGGTCCCTATGCGCCCAATGGCGTCGAGGCCGACCCGCAGCGAATTACGGCGATGATCTCGGGCTCGGCGAAGACCGCGATCGAGTGATCGGCAACAATCGCGGATCTGGCCGCTTCGTCATTCCCGGAGACATCCGCAGGCGTGAAGAGCCGTTCATCTGCGGCGGGCTTCCGAGTTTCGTCACCGTCAGAGGCGGCGACTATTTCTTCAGTCCCAGCCTGACGGCGGTGCGTCTGCTCGCCGCGGGCCGTATCGACCGGCGTTGAAGCAGCCCCGTCA
>JBAQGU010000360.1:0-2653 GCA_049287975.1 Roseiarcus sp. | reverse complement strand
CGCTGGGTGGCCGGCTTCAAATCGGAATCCTGGCCGGCTTCAGATCGGAATCGGTGGCCGGCTTCCTATTGGAATGCATGGCCGGCTTCGTCGGAATCCGCACGCATTTGGGGATTGGCGCTCGGGGCAATGGTGTTGATCGCCGCGATCGCCACCCTCACATGGCGCCGGGAATACGAGCATTTGCCTCCGGGCGTGGCGCTGGTCGCGCTAACTGGCATCGAATTGGCGCTTGTCCTTGTGGATTGAGAAGCTCGGCAAGCCAAGTTTCCTCAATTTCGCTTTTGCAGGGAACGCCCGCGGTTACCGCCAAGGTCGATGGACATTCGCGCCGTCGACCGCTGAGCGCTCGAACGCCGTACTGAGCATTTGCCCAGGCTGTGAGCAAAAATTTAGATAGGCGATCTTCAAAATTGAGCGCGCGGATGGACGCCCATTATGCTTGAAGCTCCTCGAAAGCACGGCGGGGTGGAGGCGGGGATGATCAGGGCGGAGTTCAATAGCGACGATGAAATGCATGACGTCGGCGTCGCAGGTCACTTGGATGTCCGCCGGCAGCTCGCCGGTTCGCTGGTCGTGGCCTTTGCAATCGCCGGTTTCTGCGGCTTGAAGGTTCTGTCGCCACCCCATCATGTCGCCGATAAGGTCGCAGCTCACAATACTAAGTTCGCTGCTCACAATTTTGCGGTGATCCAGCCGCCACAGTTCGCCGCGGCGCCAAACCCGCGCGTCGCACTCGCGCTTCAAAATGACAGCGAGCTTCCCTGAACGGCGTGGCTCAGGGGTGAGTTGCGACCTGCGGCGGCAGTGTACCGGAAAAAGGTCGTGTCAGTGCAACGCATTTGCGCCGGCAGCCTTTCGGGCTAGGCTGGACCCCACACCTGCGGCGCCCTGAAATCACCGACTTGTTGCAAGGCCTGACCCTTGCTCGTGCTCGACTTCGACCGTCTCGACCGCGACGCGATCATGCCGGTCGCGCCGATCGATCTTTTGTTTTCGCGCGCGACGGCCGCTCATGTCGTCTCGCTCCATGTCGCGGGCCGCGGTGGTGGACGACGGGCGACTGACCGGCGTCGATCTCGACGACGCGCATGAGAAACTGCGCGAGCAATATCGCGACCGGATCGCGGCGCGCGAGCCGTTCCTGGCGGCGTGGGGCCGGCTCGAGCCCGCGGCGGTGGCGTTTTATCGCGAACGGTTCGGGTGCCGCTGAGGCGGCGTCTCGCGGCCGAGGTCGTGCGCCAATCGGTCGGGCCGCCATGCCGGCGCAATCCATGGGAGAGAGACGGATGCTGGTTCACATTTTTAGGGGTCCCGGCCGGGTGTTCGGCTGCACGAACGACGCGACGGGGGCCAACTTGCCTGCTCAATATCGTCCTTGGTCCAGCTTCAAGTCATTGGACTTGAGCCGGGACGGGGCGCCGACGCCGGGAGTGAATGCCAACGAGTGCCTGGACGACATCGAAAAGTATGGTTTTCACGTCACCGACGCGCACGTCCGCATCACCGAAAATTTGGTCTGACGATGGCCGCCCCAGCGCCGGTCCGACGGCGCGCAGGCAGAATCCTTCCAGTCTACCGAAAAATCGGCGAGCTTGCGCCTTTCCCCCGCCCGGTGTAGTAGCCGCGATCCCCCTTTCGCCAATCCCCATTTCATAGGAGCCCCCCATGGCGCGCGTCACGGTCGAAGATTGCATCGACAAGGTCGACAACCGTTTCGACCTCGTGCTGATGGCGAGCCATCGCGCCCGCGCGATTTCGTCGGGTGCGCAGATTCACGTCGCGCGCGACAACGACAAGAACCCGGTCGTCGCGTTGCGCGAGATCGCCGAATCCAAGCTCGCGCCGAACGATCTGAAGGAGGACGTCATCCACGCCTTGCAGAAGCAGGTCGAGGTCGACGAGCCGGAGGCCGAGGCCGCTCCGCCTATGGTGCCGGCGAACGTTTCGGCCTCGCTCGAACCCGGCGCCGACGCGCAGTTCGACCGCATGACCGAGGAAGATCTGTTGCGCGGGCTCGAAGGCATGGCGCCTCCGCCGGAGCCCGAGGACGAGGGCGAGTAGGGTCCGGCCGCCTCCTCTGTAAGTTTCTCGACGACTCGGCCGGCCGCGCGTTGCGGTTGCCGCGACAAATATCCACAATCAAACGTCGGGGCCGCTAAATTTCGCTAGGCCCGCCGGGCCGTTTTGCTATCTTGGCCAGCGAATCACCTGCATGGCGATTCGTGGCGTCGAGGCGAAGCTTGGTTGGTCGCTCCCTTCGTCGACTCCCATGCAGGTATTCAGCGGCGGTTGCGCGCGCGTGGTATCGAGGGGGTTGAAGCTTTGAGCGAAGAATTCGATAAGACGCGGATGGGACTCCCCTTCGCGAGCGCTTCGCAGGAAGGTTCCGAACTCTCCCGTCCCGTGGGGCTCGTCGAAGTCGCGGGGCGCGTCAAATGGTTCGACGTCGCCAAGGGTTACGGTTTCATCGTCCCCGACAGCGGCGACGCCGATATTCTCATCCACGTCACGGTGCTGCGGCGCGACGGGTTCTCTACGCTGCTCGAAGGCGCGCGGGTCGTCGCCGAGGCGCAAAGGCGGGAGCGAGGCCTGCAGGTGTTTCGCGTCCTCTCGGTGACGCAGCCCGAAGCCCCGCCGGCCGCGCCAGCGG
>JBAQGU010000359.1:0-2358 GCA_049287975.1 Roseiarcus sp. | reverse complement strand
GCCGCGGCTTATGCGGCGCTGGCGAGCGGCGCCTATCGGCCCGCGCGGGACGAGCGCGTCGGCGTCCTGCTATGCGGCGCGAACGCGGATCTGGCAGCGTTCCCGCGCTAGGGCGCGCCAGGCAAAGGTCCGGCGGGTCACGGCGGGTCCAAAGATGTTGCGGGCGGGGCCCGCCCGCACTATGGTCCGCCCGCTTCGCGAGCGCCGGCCCTCGCGGCCTGATGGGGCGTAGCCAAGCGGTAAGGCAGCGGATTTTGATTCCGCCATCCCCAGGTTCGAATCCTGGCGCCCCAGCCAATAATTTCAAGAGGTTATGACGAAGGGTGCCTGTGCACGCCTAGTGCTTTGAAATCGCTCGATGCAAAACTGAAATCGGCGCCTCCGCAACCGAACGCCACGGCGACCTCGGCGCCCCTGGGCGAAAATCTTCCTGCCCAATAACGCCTTGAAAAGTCACAATACCGCGAAGGAATCTCGCCGGAGAATCGAGCCGACGGCAAACTCACGAACATACCCACGATCCGTGGTTCGAGCCGAGCCCAGCCCTTCCCCGATAGCCCTCGCCGCGCGCCTCGGCTAAACTGCCGCCATGACCCAATCCCACCGTCCCGTCGGTCCCGGCGACCACATATTTCTTGTCGATGGCTCGTCGTTCGTCTTCAGAGCCTATTTCCAGTCGATCCGGCAGGATCAGAAGTACAATTACCGCTCGGACCGGCTGCCGGTCGGGGCGGTCAGGCTGTTCGCGACCAAGATATTGCAGTTCTTGCGCGACGGCGCCGCAGGGATCAAGCCGACGCACCTGGCGATCATCTTCGACAAGTCGGAGGACTCGTTCCGGCGCGAACTCTATCCTCCCTACAAGTCGCATCGGCCCGATCCGCCGGAAGACCTCGTGCCGCAGTTTCCGCTGATGCGCGCGGCCGTGCGCGCTTTCGGCCTGAGCCCGATCGAGCAGGACCGCTATGAGGCCGACGACCTGATCGCGACCTATGCGCGGCAGGCGACCGAGCGCGGCGCGGACGTGCTGATCGTCTCCGCCGACAAGGACCTGATGCAGCTGATCGGCCCCGGGGTCGCGATGTTCGACCCCGCCTCTGGGGATCGCGAGGAGCGGCGCATCGGCCCCGAGGAGGTCTTCGCCTATTTCGGCGCCGACGCCGACAAGGTCGTCGACATTCAGGCGCTCGCCGGCGATTCCACCGACAACGTCCCCGGCGCGCCGGGCATCGGCGTCAAGACCGCCGCGCAGCTGATCGCCGAATACGGCGATCTCGAAACGCTGCTCGCGCGCGCTGGCGAAATCAAGCAGCCCAAGCGCCGGGAGACGCTGACCAACCCGGAGACGGTGGCGCTGATCCGCATCTCGAAGGAACTGGTGACCCTCGTGCGCGACGTAGAATGCGAGGTTTCGCTGGATTCGCTGGGCATGCCGAAGCTGGAGGGCGAAAAGCTGATCGCCTTCCTGAAGGCGATGGAATTCACCGCCATCACCCGCCGCGTTGGCGAGATCTGCGGCATGGACGTCAACGCGATCGAGCCCGATCCGCTTTTCGTCGGCGCTGCGGGTTGGCGCGGCCGCGGCGGCGAAGCCACGACGCCGTCGCCGGCTCCGCCAACCGCGCCGGTCGAGAAGTCCGAGAACGTTCCGACCCCGCAGGGCCTCGCCGCGGAGCGCGCCACGCGCGCCAGGGCCGAGAAGATCGACGTTTCCGCCTACGAGACGGTCACCGCCGCCGCCGACCTCAGCCGCTGGATCGCGCGCGCGTTCGAGACCGGCGTCGTCGCCTTCGGCGCCGAGGCGACCTCGCTCGATCCGATGCAGGCCGAGATAGTGGGCGTTTCGCTCGCCGTCGCGCCGGGCGAAGCCTGCTACGTCCCGATCGGACATCGCCAGGGGGCGGACGACCTGTTCGATGGCGGCGGGCTCACGCCGGGCCAGTTCGCAGAGGCCGAGTCGCTCGCGCTGCTGAAGCCGCTGCTCGAAGCCCCGGGGGTGCTCAAAGTCGGACAGAACGTGAAGTTCGACTGGGTGATGTTCGCACAGCGCGGCATAGAGGTCGCCGCGTTCGACGACACGATGCTGATTTCCTACGTGCTCGACTCCGGGACCGGCACGGAGGGCCACGGCGTGGACTGGCTCTCCGAGCGCTTCCTCGGCCACAAGACCATTCCCTTCGCCGAAGTCGCCGGCGCGGGCCGCAATTTCATCGGCTTCGCGCGGGCGCCGATCGACAAGGCCACGCAATTCGCGGCGGAGGACGCCGACGTGACGTTGCGGCTGTGGCGCGTGCTGAAGCCGCGCCTCGTCGCCGAGGGCCTGACGACGGTGTACGAGACGCTGGAGCGCCCGCTGGT
>JBAQGU010000358.1:0-3838 GCA_049287975.1 Roseiarcus sp. | reverse complement strand
CGATGAAGCCGCCGCCGACGATCGCAATGCGGGCGCCGGGATGAAAGCGCTCGCGCAAGGCCAGCGAGTCCTCGTAGGTGCGGAGCAAGAGTCCCAGTTCGGCGCCCGGCAGCGTCAGACGCCGGGGCCGCGCGCCGGTCGCAAGCACGAGCTTGTCGTATCGAAGCGCGCGCCCGTCAGCCAGATGCACCGTACGCATTCTCGCATCGATCCGCGTCGCCGTGACGCCGGCGACGACATCGACGCCGAGATCGCCCAATTGCCGCGCGTCCGCGATTACAGACAATTCCGGCGGCGCCTCCGAGACGATCGCTGACTTCGACAAGGGTGGGCGCTCATAAGGCGCATGACGCTCCTCGCCGATCAGCGTCAGGGCGCCGTCCCAGCCCTGCTCTCGCAGCGCCACCACGGCGCGGGCGCCCGCTTCTCCCGCGCCGACGACGATGATTTCGCGCAGGTCCACGTTGCCCTACGAGACGCGCAGGAAGAGGCGCCCGGCTTCGACCTTTATCGGATAGGTCGCCAGATTGACGCAGACCGGCGCGCCCTTGGCGGCGCCGGTGGTGAAATCGAAGCGGCCGTTGTGCTTGGGGCATTCGATGATCGTGCCCATCACGAGACCGTCCGCGAGATGGACCTGCTCGTGCGTGCAGAGCCCGGCGGTCGCGAAATAACAATCGTCGTCCGTGCGGTAGAGCGCGTAGGTGCGCCCTGCGTGATCGAACCGCGCAACGTCCTCGCTGTCGATCTCATCCGCTGAGCCGGCGTCGATCCACGATTCTGGCATGTGTGTCCTCCTTGATTTCGGAACCCGATAAATTTGGCGGGGATGAAGCGCCCCGTCATTGCGAGCGCAGCGAAGCAATCCATCTCTCCACCGGATGATCCCTCGACGCGTTCGCCGCGACAGCCGCGTGGTCCCTTGTTCAGTTGCACGACGCGCGCCAGCAGGGCGAGGCGCGTCGAATTCTGCGACTGCGCGGCGGCTGAACTCTGGATTGCTTCGTGTCGCTCGCAATGAGGGCTACTCACCGCGCCTCGGCCAAGGCCGGCGCGCCGACGGGGACGGAGCGCGCGGACGAAGGCAGTTCGCGCTTCACGAAATACGTCGGATCGCGCAATTGGCGCGCGAGCGCGGGCAGAATTTCGCGATAGGCCGCCAAGGTGCTGGGGTAGGGCGTCGGGCAGTCCGTCTTTACCGCCTCATGCAGCTTCGGCAGCGCGTGATAGGGCACCATCGGGTACATGTGATGCTCGACGTGGTAGTTCATGTTCCAGTACACGAAGCGAAAGAACGGGTTCATGTACACGGTGCGAGAGTTCAGACGATGGTCGAGCACGTCCTCGGCCAGGCCGAGATGCTGCGTGACGCCGAAATAGAGCGTCAACCAGCCGCCGTAGAGGGAAGGCAGCCCGACGAACATCCCCGGCAGGATCGAGCGTTCGAAGAGGCAGGCGGCGAATACCAGCGCGAACACCACGAGATAGATGCGCGCCACGAGATAGACTTTCCCACGTTCCATTTCCGGCACGAAAGTCGCCTCGTCGGGAGTCAGTCTTCCCGTCGCGTGCAACAGGACGTGGCGAAAGAAGCTGTACGTATTCTTCAACGCGAAAATGTTGAGCAGCAGCGAGACGATGTCGGGCGGACGGGGCGTGATGATTTCGGGATCGCGGCCGACGATGATCGTGTCGGTGTGGTGGCGCGTGTGGCTCCAGCGCCAGATCGTCGGCTCGCGCATGATCATGAAGCAGGCGATGTGATAGACGACGTCGTTCATCCAGCGCGTCTTGAACGCGGTTCCATGGCCGCATTCATGCCAACGGCTGTCCGTCGCGGAGCCGTAGAGCACGCCGTAGAGCGCGAAGAAGGGAACGCACAGCCAGCTTCCCCAGAAATGATAGGCGAGCGCGCCGCTGGACCCGAGGCCGCCGAGCCAGATGAGGGTGTCGCGGATCGCAGGGCCGTCCTTGCGGCGCATCAGCTCCTTGAGCTCCTTGCGCGGAACCGGACAGGCGTACCATTGGGCCGACGCGAGCCCCTTCTCCTCGGCTGCCCGCGAATCGGGGCCCACCAGGCTATAATCCCGCCTCGTCACCGCCATGGCCATGATTTCCTCTCCTGTCACTGATTCCGCGCCGCGCCCATCAGCGCCCAAGTCAAGCGACGCCCAAAGACAACCGAACCTCGCCGCCCGTCATGCTCGGGCATCCAGTGGCATCCAGGCGGCGTGCATGACGAAACCGAAAGCGCAGCCTCATTTCTGGGCGTGGCTTCTGCGTTAGCGGGAAGCGCGCGCTGTCTCAATCGGCGGCTTGCATTTCCTATCAATTCCTATCAGAATTGCTGCCGTCTCCTTGCAAGTATTGCAAATGGACGGAGTCGCCATGTCCAAACGACCGACGCTCGCCGATCTCGCCGAGGCGGCCGGCGTCAGCATCGCGACCGTCGATCGCGTCCTCAACGCGCGCCATCGCGTTCGCGAGCCGACGGCGGAGCGGGTGCTCGGCGCCGCTGAGGCGATCGGGTTCCATGCAGCGCCGCTACTGAAGCAGCGGCTGCGCGCCGAAACGCCGGTCCGCGCGTTCGGCTTTCTGCTGCAGAAACCCGACGCCTTCTATCGCCAATTGGGCGCCGACCTCGAGGCGGCGACCGGCCGACTGGCCTCGTGCCGCGGACGGGCGGTGATCGAATACGTGACCGAGCTTTCGCCCGCCACGATCGCCGAGGCGCTGGCGCGCTTGGGCGAAGTCGCGCACGCGATCGGCGTGGTCTCGGTCGATCATCCCCGCGTCGCCGAGGCGATCGCGCGGCTGGCGGAACAGGGCAAGCCGACCTTCGCGCTGCTTTCCGACCTGACGGCCGAGGCGCGCGCGGGTTATGTCGGCCGCGACAATCGGAAGGAGGGCCGGACGGCGGCCTGGCTGATCGCCAACGCCGCGCCCCGCCCGGGCAAGATCGGCATCATCGTCGGCAGCCATCGCTATCTCTGCCAGGAAACCGCCGAAATCTCCTTCCGCGCCTGGCTGCGCGAAAACGCCCCCGGGTTCGAACCGCTGGAGCCGCTGGTCAATCTCGACGATTCGCGCCTCGCCCACGACGCCACGCTGGAGACGATCGCCCATCATCGCGATCTCGTCGGGCTCTACATCTGCGGCGGCGGCATGGAGGGCGTAATCGCCGCGGCGCGCGAGGAGGCGCGCGCACGCCTCGCGATCGTCTGCAACGAGCTTACGGCCAAATCGCGAGCCGGGCTGATCGACGGGGTGCTGACGGCCGTCATCCACACGCCGACCGCGCTGATGGCGGAGCGTGCTCTGGAGGCGATGAACCAGGCGATCGAGGCGGGATCGAAGGCGACGACAACCCAGATCGTGGTGCCGTTCGAGCTGTTTCTGCCGACGAATATCTGACGGGTCTTCTGGAGATAAAGGAATCGGTTGAAAGCGAAATCCCCCGGGTGCGTGAACCCCTTCCCCGCTTGCGGGGGAAGGTGGCCCCACAAGAGGGGAAGGACGCACGCCCAGCTTTCCGGGCGATTTTCTCCCGGCAATGCCCCGGAAGCCAGCCGATTCTCAGTCCAGGCCTTCGACGATGCGCATATCGCGTTCGCACGAGTTGCCGAGCACGGCGAGCGCCTCTTGATAGGCGGGGCTGTCGTGGGCGGCCATGGCCTGTTCGACGCTATCGAACTGGATCGCGACGACGCGTTGAGCGATCCCTTTCTCGTAGGTCTTGGCGGGTACGCCTCGAGCGAGGGGCCGGCCACCGTGGGCGGCGAGGGCCGGCCCAGCGAGCTTCGCGTACGCAGCCAGCGCGGCAGGATCAGATATAGAG
>JBAQGU010000357.1:0-5594 GCA_049287975.1 Roseiarcus sp. | reverse complement strand
CTTCATCGCCTGCACCGACATCGGAATGTCGCCATGCCCCGTGATGAAGATGATCGGGACTTGCCTATTCGCCCCGGCGAGCTCGCGCTGAAAATCAAGGCCGCTTTGCCCCGGCAGTCTCACGTCGAGCACCAGGCAGGTGGGGCCATCCGGCAGATCGGACTTGAGAAAGTCGGAAACAGACGCAAACAGCCGGGCATCCAGATCGAGCGACCGCATCAGCCGCCCAATCGAGGCTCGAAGGTCAGGGTCATCATCAATGACCAAGACGGTGGACTTTGCGTCAGGCATCGCAGCTTGGGAGATTTACCGTGGTCTGGTCGTAAATGTGGTAGTTCGGAACGTAAACTACTCCCAACCCGCGGACATGAACAGCCCCATTCGCGCTCAAACGACGCCAGCGGAATAAACCAAGGTTTACGTCCGCTGAGATTGGCTTCGACGAAGCTGTGAAGTCCCGTTCGGCATAGACCAAAATTTATAGGCCTGTGGCATTGCTCTGGCGGCGGTCTTCGGCGCAGGTTGCGGAACCTGCTTCGGGCGCGAAGACTTTTTTGACGGCGCCCTGCTGGAGGCCATATGCCGAAAGCGTCACTGGTCTCGGTTGTCGAAGACGATCGTTTCTTTCGCGAGTCGATGAGGAGGTTGATGAGGTCATTGGGCTACAGCGTCGAGGCTTTCCCGACCGCCGCCGATTTCCTCGCATCCCCCCGCCTTGCCGAAACGGCCTGTTTGATCGCCGACGTACATATGCCCGCGATGACGGGCCTCGAGCTCCACAGGCGCCTCATCGAGGCGGGATACGCGATTCCGACAATCCTCGTGACGGCTCGCCCCGATGAAGAGGTCAGGGCCCGCGCCCTGAGGGATGGCGTTGTTTGCTACCTTCGCAAGCCGGTCGATCAGGAGCATCTGTTGCAGTGCGTTCGCGCAGCTCTCCATTCTGGCGACGGGGACGAAGAGAATTCATGAATTCCTTTCCGCGATGGGTAAGGTGAACCGAAATACGGCGCCGCGAGGCTCATTCTCGTCCACCCACAGCCGGCCTCCATGTGCGCCGATGATGGACCGGCAGATCGACAGTCCCATCCCGACGCCGCTGGATTTTGTCGTGTAGAAAGCCTCGAATACGTGCTCGCGACGTTCCGGATCAATGCCTGGCCCAGAATCACGCACTGCGACGAGGACGCCGTATCTCTCGCTCCGCTCGGTGCTGAGCAACAACTCTCGCACGCCCTCGTCGACCGCGCTCATGGCTTCCACCGCGTTCAGGATCAAGTTCAGGACCACTTGTTGCAGCTGAACACGATCGCCATGGACGGCAGGCAAGCGCTCGGTCAAACGGGTCTGCACCGAGACCCCATTCTTGACGATTGCGCTTCGCGCCAGTCCAATCACCTCGTCGATCGCCTCATTGAGATCAAAATGATCCGTTCGTGGCGGCGTTTTCTTGATTTGATCCCGGATTCGGTCGATGATCTGTCCGGCGCGATCGACATCGCTCACGACGCAGTCCAGCGCCTCCCTGACGTCGCCCAGATCTGCGGGCTGCCGGCTCAAGAAATTCAGCGCCGCACTGGCGTTGTTGCGCGCGGCGGCGATTGGTTGCGTGATTTCGTGAGCCAGCGAGGCGGCCAGTTCTCCCATCATGCTCAGGCGGTTCATATGGGCGAGATCCGACTCCAGCTGGCGCAGCCTCTCATGCTCGTCTTGCGCGCGCTTCCGCTCCGTCACATCGACATGTGTGCTGACAGCCTCAACCAGCACGCCAGCCGAGGAAAACACATGACGGGTGGTTGCTTCGAGGTATTTGACTGTTCCATCAGGCAGCAAGATCCTGAATTCGGCCGTGAAATCTCTCTTCTGGCGCAATGCCTCCTGGACTTCTTCCCAGACCATGTCTCGATCGTCCGGGTGAACGCGTCGCCACATGTGTTCTCGGCTTGGAAGGCCATGCAGCGGATCAAACCCCCAGATCCGGTAACTCTCGTCCGACCAATAGAGATATTGCGTCGTCGTCGCGTCGTAGACCCAATTGCCGGTGTGGCTCAGCCCCTGTGCTTGGGTCAGCCAGGCTTCGCTGCGGCGCAATGCTTCCTCGCTGTTTCTGAGCGCGTCTTCTGCCTGCTTGCGCTCGCTCAAATCGAGCACGAAGGCGATAGATCGGCTTCCTCCTTCTTCGACCGTCGCCGAGCCCAACAGAATCGGGACACGGCTGCCATCTTTCCGGAGGTATTCCTTCTCGATCGGCAGCAGGACCCCGGTCCGTTTGTGCTCGGCGATCCATCGTGCATCGCGGTCGCGCCAGTCCCGGGGGGTCAGATCCTTCCAGTTGATGCGGCCCGCCGCGAGGTCCTCACGGTCGTATTCGACGATCCGGAGAAACGCTTCATTGGCCTCGAAAATCCGACCATCGAAGTCCCCGACGAAGACGCCGATAATGTTGGCTTCCACGAAGCGTCGGATCTTGGCCTCGCGTTCCGCCAGATCCCGGTACAGATGAGTGTTCTCCAGCGCGATCGCCGCCTGAGAGGCGAGGAGCTTCAGCACTGCGGTTCTGGCAGGCGCGAAGACGCTGCGCGCCAGGTTGTTTTCGAGGTAGAGCACGCCGGCGAGCTTCGCCTGACTGGTCAATGGCAGGCATAGGATGGAGCGAGCCTGGCGATCACGGATGTAAGGATCCTCGGCAAACGGCGGCCTGGCGGCGGCATCGTCGAGAATGACAGTCTCATTGGTGCGCACGACATAGTGGAGGACCGATTCCGGCAGCGCGACCGCGGTCAGCGGATCGTCGCGCAGTTCCACGACGACTGCATCGCCACTGGTCTTCGCTTCCGCCGTGATCCGCGCCTCGCCGCAAGACGAAAGAACCAGCACTCCTCGCTCGGCGCCCGCCTGTACGATCGCAGTGCGCATGAGCGTGTCGATCAGTTTTTCAAAAACGATCTCGCTCGAGACGGCCTGCGACACCTGGATCACGGTCGCGAGATCGAGGTGTTCGACGGGCGTCGCGATCGTGTTGGTTGGATCGTGCGGAAGCTGTTCCGTGCGCAGGTGCGGATACATCTCTTCGAGCTGCCGCACCTTGCCGTCGGCGCCCCAGCGCAAGAAACCGTCGCGCGCCTTTCGCAGATAAACGTGCGCGAAATCTTCGAAACCGCGCGTCTCGTAGAAGCGCGCGGCCAATTCGTAGGCGATCGCCTCATTGTGGACGAAGCCGTTGGCGCGCGCCGAGTGGATGGCTTGTTCGTACAGACGCTCGGCGTCAATCTCCCGGCCCTCGAGGCGAGCGATCTCCGCGCCGACCAGCGCCGCCTGATTCTCAACATTCTCTGCGCAGAGGGATGCCCATATCTGAAGCTGGCGATAGTCATCGAGCACAGCCTCGAGATCAGCCGCACGCCGATCGGGGATGGCGTCGCCGCAACAGGCGGCTCGCGACAAAGCCGCATAGTAATGATAGTCCACTATGTCAGGATGCAGCGTGGTATGCCACAGTAGTTGTCTTGCACTCAAAGCCGCTCTGGTCGCTTCAGGATAATCGCCAGCGAGGAAGCGGGCCTGAAGCTTTCGTATCCAATACCAGCACTCGGCGCGACCGAGAGCCGGATTGCTAGAAAACCGATGCTCAACCCGTAATTCTTGGAAGTGGTCGTCGTCGAAGCATCCGAATTTGCTGGTCAGCCCGCGCAGCGTCCTGACAAGCGCGAGCTGCGTGGCTATGACGTCGATGGCGAGACCGAATCCCGTCTTGCGTGCAAACTCGTGACCCTGCTCGGCTTCGCGTTGCACA
Organism: Roseiarcus sp.; assembly: GCA_049287975.1. Classification (GTDB taxonomy): domain Bacteria; phylum Pseudomonadota; class Alphaproteobacteria; order Rhizobiales; family Beijerinckiaceae; genus Roseiarcus. The sequence goes on along the minus strand of JBAQGU010000357.1, from coordinate 1,801 downwards.
TCTATGAGCGAATCGCCCGCCATAAGGATTGTTGTGACAATCGAGTAGCATGTGTGAGCCGCATAAGTACGATCACCGGTCTTGTTTGCGGCGTCAAAAGCGCGACGCAAGGGGTCGCGAGCGAGCGAGACATGCTTCATCCACGCTATCAGGATTCCGAAATTATAGTAGGCCCTTGCTTGAAAGCGCTTTAGCCCCCTTAGTTCGACCAGCTCATATCCGAGTTGACCGAGCCGGAGACCTGTATCGTAATCACCGAAACGTATGCCCGCCACCAGGCCGAGCCAGGCAAAAGCGTAACACGAAGCATCACTGACGCCGCATTCGAGACTGAGCTCGACCGCCCTGCAGATGAGCAAGAGGTAAAGGTTCGCGTCCAAGTGCGCCGCGGGCGCCGCGCACTTGGTGAGAACATCGACCGTCGCCAGGGACGCCGGGTCGGTCATCAAAGGCTGACGGGCCAAGTCTTCGATGGTTCGGGTCTCCAGCTTGGATCTAATCTTTTGGAATTCGAAGCGCGCTTCTTTTTCCGTCGGATGGGGAGACCAATTGAAGCCAGTAGGGCGAAGGTACTCGAGACCGATGCTCACCGCGCGGCCAATGTCATCAAGCGTCGAACATAAATCAATCCGCAAGCATGCGACAGCTGCCTGTTCCACTGCGTTTGTCGAGCGGCGCGATAGCATCTCCAGGCGACGCTCCGCATCTGGAAGGGCGCCGATCACAAATTCGCATTCCGCCCGGTGTAGCTCTAGATTGAAAGTAAGCTCGCGCAGGCGTTCCCACGAATCTTCCGGCAAGAGAGCGGTTCCGGCAGCGAGATAGTTTAGCGCTGAGACGTAAGCCGCCGAAGCTTTTGCGCGCTTGCCCGCCACCAGATTGAGCTCAGCGACTTGCTCACGTTCATTCAGCGGCGCAATGAGCGCAGCGCCGCGGTTGAACTGGCCCACGATTTCGAAGATCGTCTCTTCATGCTTGTCGGGAGGAATTTGGGCTCTGAGCAACCTTCCTATTCTGACATGGGCTTCCGCACGCAATTGTTCTGGTATCATTGAATAGGCTGCTTCCTGCACGCGGTCGTGCGCAAACTCATAAGCGCTTTCCCTACGTACAACCAACTCCTGACGGAGCGCATCCCAAAGGAGCGCGTGCGCCTCGGGTTCGGAAGCATTCATGACAATGGAGAGCGTGGCGACATCAGCGCCGCTCCCGATGCACGCAAGTTGCTGGAGCGCCTGTCGGGTCGCAACCGGCAGGCGGCTGAGCTTCCCAATCATCAGGTCCACCACATTGTCGGTGTAACCCTTGGCGCGAATGCGATCTAGATTCCAAAGCCATCGCCGTTCGCCATGTTTGAAGTAGAGCAGGGCCTCCTCGGCAAGAGCCGAGATAAATTGAATGGCAAAAAAAGGATTTCCAGCGGTCTTCTCGTGGATCAGCTGGGCGAGCGGCGTGGCTTCTTGCGAGTCGCAGTGCAAAGAATCAGCGACCAGCTGTGTCAAGCTCTCGCCGGCGAGCGGGGCGAGGACCACCTCTCGCACCATCGTTCCGTTTCGGCGGATGGCATCGATCTTGCGCATCAGCGGATGTGTGGAACTCACTTCGTTATTGCGGTAGGCGCCGATCAACATCAAGTGACGCACATCCGGTTGGGTCAACAGATCTTCGAGCAAATCGAGAGTGGCGGCATCGAGCCATTGCAGGTCGTCGAGAAACAAGGCAAGCGGATGTTCCGGCCGCTCGAAAACGGCGATGAAACGACGCAACGTGGAGTGGAAGCGGCGTTGCGCGTCCTTGGGTG
>JBAQGU010000356.1:0-3062 GCA_049287975.1 Roseiarcus sp. | reverse complement strand
TTCTCGCCTCCCGGAACGCACGCCGAGGCGGCGCTCCGAGGGAGGGAAATTTTCCTCCTTACAAACCCTTGATATTGCCCGAAACGCGAAAAGAATCTCGTTTCCCCGACAGCCGACCACGGCGCGGGCGGACAGCGCCGCCGCCTCTCACGATCGCGGATCCCCGTTCACCCCGACGCTCCGCGCCGACGCCAGGATCGCCTCCCAGGCCTCCTCGGGCAGCGGCACGCCGGTCGCCATGCGCTTCGCCCGCGCCATCCGCTCGGGTTCGCCCGGCGTCAGGACCGCTTCCCCGGGCGCGACCTTGGCCTCTCGAAACCAGGCGAGGTAGCGCGCCATGTCGGCGTCGAAGACGTGGCTGGGGTCGATCTGGTCGGGATCGAGGTAGAGAGAGAACATGCCGTTGGCGAATTTGCGGTTCGGCTCGGTGGCGCCGTTGCCGGTGAGCGAGCCGCCGAGCAGTTCGCAGATCAGCGCGAGGCCGGAGCCCTTGTGCTCGCCGAACGCGCGGATCGCCCCCAGGCCGAGGGCGTGGTTGCGGTGGCCCTCGCCATCGAGCGGGCCGTAGAGCAGCGCAGGATCGCCGGAGAGCGCGCCGTCGGGGCCGATCAACGCGTCCGGCGGAAGCGGCTTGCCGCCAAAGCTCGCGACGTTGACCTTGCCCTCCGCGACCAGCGAAGTCGCGAAGTCGAGCACGACGGGATCGGCGCCCTCGCGCGGAATGCCGACGCAGAACGGCGCGGTCGACAGCCGCCGCTCGACGCCGCCGAACGGCGCGACCAGGATCGAGCCGGCGGCGTTGACGAAATGGATCGAAATCATGGCCGCCGCCGCCGCGCGCTCCGCCCATTCGCCGACGCGCCCGACATGTCCGGAATTGCGCAGCGCGACCGCGGAAAGGCCCGCCGCCTTCGCTTTCACGACGCCAATGTCGACGGCCTCAGGCGCGACGATCTGGCCGAAGCCGTGGCGGCCGTCGAGCACGGCGATAACCGGCGTATCGACCAGGCGCGCGATCGTCTGATTGGGCACTGTGTCGCCCGAGCGCACCCAGTCGACATAGCGCGGCACGCGCAGCACGCCGTGGCTGTCGTGCCCGGTGAGATTGGCTTCGACCAGCGAGGCGGCGACGGCGCGCGCCTCCTCGGGCCGGCTGCCGACGCGCTGGAAAATTTCGGCGCAGAAGTCGGTCAGCGCGCCGGCCGGAACATGTATTATCATTTGGAGATCCAAAAAGCGAGTCGACAGAACTTATGCGACTACCACCGTCATGGCGAGCGCAGCGACGCAATCCACGGTTCCGCCGCCGCAAGCTCGCCGCTTTGTCCGCGCCTCCTGCCAGCGCGTCGAGGGACTGTCTCGTGGATAGCTGGATGGCTTCGCTGCGCTCGCAATGACGGGAGCTACGTGTTCGGACCGCTCATTTTTGGAAGTCTCCTTTCGCATCCTTCGTCTGAGCGCCGCCGAGATAGGCGTCGCGGATGCGCTCGTCGCTCCAGAGCGTCGCGGGATCGCCGCCGAGTGCGAGCCGGCCCGTCTCCAGCACAAAGCCCCAATCGGCGACCTTCAGCGCCATATGCGCGTTCTGCTCGACCAGCAGCACCGTGGCGCCGCGCTGATGGATTTCGCCGATGATCTGGAATACCGCCTGAACGATCACCGGCGCGAGGCCGAGCGAGGGTTCGTCGAGCAGCAGCAGCCGGGGCTTCGCCATCAGGCCGCGCGCGACTGCGACCATCTGCTGCTGGCCGCCGGAAAGCGTCCAGCCGAGCTTGTCGGCGAACGGCCGGATATCGGGGAAGAGCTCGAACATCGCGTCGGCCTCGCGGCGGATCGCAGCGCTCGAGGCGGCGCCGTTGGAGGCGCCGAGCATGATGTTCTCGCGCACGGTGAGGCCGGGAAAGACGCGGCGTCCTTCGGGAACATGGGCGACGCCGAGTTTCACGATCGCGCGCGGCCCGAGGCCCGCGATCGGTTTGCCGTCGAACAGGATTGTTCCCGCGCGAGGCGCGATCAGGCCGGAGATCGTCCGCAGGGTCGTCGATTTTCCGGCGCCGTTGGAGCCGAGCAGGGCGACGACGGCGCCTTCGTCGATCGTGAAGGAGACGCCGCGCAACGCTTCGATCTCGCCGTAGTTGACCGAGAGGTCTGCGATCTCGAGCAGCGCCATCACGAGGCTCCGAGATAGGCGGTGACGACATCGGGCTGCCGCAACACCTCGGCGGTTTCGCCGTCCGCGATCCGCCTGCCGAAATTGAGCACCGTCAGATGCTCGGCGACGCCCGCGATCAGGGTCATGTCGTGATCGATGATGAGTATCGTCAGGCCTTCCGCGGCGATCCGGTCGAGCAGGTCGTGCAGCGCCCTCTTCTCGCTGGAGTTGAGGCCCGCGGCGGGTTCGTCGAGCAGCAGCACGGTGGGGTTCGCCGCCAGCGCGCGTGCGATCTCGATCAGGCGCTGGTGGCCGTAGGAGAAGCTCGGAACGGTCTCGTGGGCGCGGCTCCCCAGCCCGACGAAGTCGAGCGCGGCGCGGGCGCGGCTCTGCAGCGCCCCGTGACCGGCCTCGACCAGCGTGTTGCCCTCGCGCTCGGCGCCGATCACGACGTTCTCCAGCGCGGTCATCGAGCGGAACAGGCGGATGTTCTGAAACGTGCGCGCGAGCCCGGCGCTGGTGCGCTTGTGCGCGGGCAGGGCGGTGACGTCGACGCCGTCGACGAAGATCCTGCCCGCGGTCGCGCGATAGAGGCCGGTGACGACGTTGAGCGTCGTCGTCTTGCCGCTGCCGTTGGGGCCGATCAGCGCGTGCACTTCGCCGCGCCGCACGGTGAAATCGACGCCGTCGACCGCCTTCAGGCCGCCGAAATATTTGGCGAGGCCGCGCACGTCCAGCACGAAGTCGGCGCCGGAGGCGGCGGGGCGCAGCGCGAGCGGCTCGGTTTGCGCCGGGGCGGCGCGCGCTCGCGGGCGGAACAGGCGTCCAACGAAGCCCCAGATGCCGTCGGGCATGAAGATGACGATCAGAATGACCGCGGCGCCGTAGATCGCGAGATAGAGGCCGGGCA